>VXME01000059.1:0-6564 GCA_009861545.1 Acidobacteriota bacterium
GCGCTCGCTCAACATCCCGCGTTACCGAAAAGCCTCACTTTCATGTCGTGCACCCAAGAAGGTCCTTGCGTTTGACCCGCAAGCCGAGTGATCATGACCGGTCTCGGTCGGCCGAGGCACCGTGCGTTCGTGCGTCGGTTCGGCCTGGAGGAGAGGTAGATGCGCCAAAGACTTCTTGGATCGGCAATCGTCGTGGCCGCGGCCGCGATCCTGGTAGCGACGGCCGGCGTCGCCCGCGCCCAGTCGGCAGGCGACGATACGGCCTGGCAGCCGGCCCGTACCGCTGACGGACAGCCCGACATTTCGGGCGTCTGGACCAACTTCGATCCGACGCCGTTCGAGGCGCCGGACGATGTCGACCTGCAGCGGCTCGCGCCGCTCGCGGCATGGTTCCCCGGCAGCAACCGGCCGCAACGGGCGCCCGCGATGCCGGCTTCCGAGACTGACAGGCGACGTCCGCCACAAGGGCCCTGGGGTGACGGGCCGGGCAGCGCCCCGCGCAACGAGCGCCGCCGGTCGATGGTGGTCGACCCGCCGAACGGCCGGATTCCGGTGCGCGACCACGCCCGTGCGACCCGCGACTACAACCTCATCCACCTGACCGATTCCTACATGAACCACACCCCGTGGGAGCGGTGCATCACCCGCGGCGTGCCCGGGGGGATCTTCCCGCCCGGCTACGGCGCCGGCTACCGGATTCTCCAGACACCGGGCTACGTGGTCATCCTCTACGAGATGATCCACGAGGCGCGGATCATCCCGATCGACGACCGCCCGTTGCCGTCAGGCAAGATCCGGAGCTGGAACGGGGCGTCGCGCGGCCGCTGGGAGGGGAACACCCTGGTGGTCGAGGTCGGCAACTACAACTCCAAGGGCTCGATCGCCACGAACATCGCGACGCGCGGCGCGCGCGGCCTGCCGCGCACCGAGGACCTGCGGGTCGTCGAGCGCTTCACCATCGCCGGCCCGGACACGCTGGAGTACGAGGTGACGATCGAGGACCCGGCCATCTACACCGACACCTGGAAGGTGGCGATGCCGCTGAATCGCGATTCCACCTATACCCTCTTCGAGTACGCCTGCCACGAGGGGAACTACGGCTTGGCGAACAGCCTGAGCGCGGGGCGGGCCGAGGACCGGGAAGCGGCGGAGGGACGGTGACGGCGATTAGGGGTGGATTGGCGCGAGTAGCCGCCGTCGTGCTGCCGGCGGCCGTGCTGGCGGTCTGCCTTTTCTCGGCGGGGGCAACCGCGGCGCAGACCGGGACCGACGAGGGGTACAAGGCGCCGCGCACCGCGTGGGGGCATCCCGACCTCGAGGGCCGCTACACGATGGAGACCTTCACGCCGCTGGAGCGGCCGGCCCACCTGGCGGGGAAGGAGTTCTTCACGGAGGAAGAGGCGGCCGAGCTGCAGGTGTTGCTGACCGCCGAGGGGGTCGATCCGCTGGCGGGCAACGTCCTGGCGCTGGAGGACGAGGAGCGGCGGCAGGATCGACTGTATCAGGACAGCGACACGCACTACGACAACTCGGTCTGGCTGCGCGGCAATACGCCGAAGGGGTTGTCGAGCCGGCGGACGTCGCTGGTCGTCGATCCGCGGGACGGCCGCATTCCGCCGCGGACGCGGGAGGCGGAGCGGGCCGCGGTCGATCGGCGCGAGGCCCGGCGCGGGCGCGAGTTCGAGAGCCATCTCGTGCGCCCGCTCGCCGAGCGCTGCATCGTCTGGCCGCACGAAGGACCGCCGATGGTGCCGCCGGCCTACAACGACATCCTGCAGATCCTGCAGACACCGGACCACGTCGTCATCGCGCCCGAGTTGCGGACCAACAAGCCGCGCATCATCCCGCTGGACGCCGGGCCGCGCATCTCCGACCGGATTCGGCTGTTTCAAGGCGACCCGCGCGCGTGGTGGGACGGCGACACGCTCGTGGTGGAATCGACCAACTTCAGCGGCAAGACGCTGTTCCGGGGCGCGGCCACCGAGGAGATGATCGTCGTCGAGCGGTTCACCCGCGTCGACGCCGACACGATCCGCTACGAGTTCACCGTGGACGACCCACGGGCGTGGACCAGCACGTGGAGCGTGGAGATTCCGATGGTGCGGCGGGACGATGAGATGTTCGAGTACGCCTGTCACGAGGGCAACTACGACGTCGGCAACATCCTGCTGGTCAACCGGAACCTGGAGAGGCAGGCCGCGGCGCAAGAGCAGTGAATGGCGGATGACCTTGCACGAACGATGGGGACTCGGCGACCGGGCGCGATCCCGCGGGCAGGGGCGCCCGCCGTCGAGGCATGACGAGGGGCGGAGGCACATGACGTTCCAAGCGCGGCGCGGACGGAATCACCGGCGTGCGCCAAGACCGCGCCGAGCCGCGTGGCGCTCGGTCGCCTCGTGGATGATCGCCGCCGTCGTGGCCGGCGGGGTCGCGGGCGGGTCCTCCGCGGTGGTCGAGGCGGCCGGAGGAGCGGCGGCCGGCGAACCGGCGGCCGGCGCGCCGCAACGTGCCGGAGCGCCTTCCCTGCCGCAGGCCTCCGCCGGCCGGAACCCGGAGCCGCGAAGCGTGTTCCGTCGGTACTGCATCGGTTGCCACAACGACCGGCTGCGGACGTCCGGTCTCTCCATCGCGGCGCTCGACGTGGAGAACGTCGCGGCCGACGCGGACACGTGGGAGAAGGTGGCGACCCGGCTGCGGGCCGGCTCGATGCCGCCTCCCGGACGTCCGCGGCCGGACGACGAGACCTACCGGCACGTGGCGGGATGGTTGGAGTCCGAGCTGGACCGCGCCTGGGCCGCCAACCCCTACCCGGGACGGATCAACGCCATCCACCGCATCAACCGCACGGAGTACCGCAACGCCATCCGCGACCTGCTCGCGCTCGACGTCGACGTCGAGTCGCTGCTGCCGGGCGACGAGACCGCCGACGGCAGCTTCGACAACTTCGCCGACGTTCTCGGGTTGTCGACCGCGCACATCGAGCGGTATCTGTCCGTCGCGCGGCAGGTGACCCGGCTGGCGACGGGACTCCCGCCGCCGAGCCCGGGCGCCGACACGTTCGAGATCTCCATCCATATCGTGCAGGACACGCGGCAGGGGGACGACCTGCCGCTGGGGTCGCGCGGCGGGGTCGCCGTCCCGTACCAGTTCCCGGTCGACGGCGTGTACCGCGTCAAGGTGCTGCTCCGCCGCCAGTACCAGGACTACCTGATGGGGATGGGCTGGCCGCAGTGGCTCGACGTGCGGGTGGACGGCCGGTTGGTGAAGCGCTTCACGGTGGGCGGCAACGTGCCGGGCCGGCCGGTGGCCGCGAGCTACGCCGGTGACGGCGAGCCGGGCTTCGCGGGCGCCGTCGAGTGGGAAGAGTTCATGCAGCGCACCGGCGACGCCAATCTCGAGGTGGACGTGCCGGTAGAGGCGGGTCCGCACGTCGTCGGGGTGTCGTTCGTCCGCCAGTTGTGGGAGCCGGAGGGGCTGCCCCAGCCGCTGCAGCGCGGCCGCGTGCTGACGAACGACCAGATCTACATGGGCTACGCGGCGGTGCGCTCAGTCGAGATCGGCGGGCCCTACCTGGTGGCGGACACGATGGCCGAAACGCCGAGCCGGCGGGCCATCTTCACCTGCGAGCCGAGCGGCGCCGGTGAGGAGCGCGCCTGCGCCGAGGAGATCCTGTCGTCGATCGCCCGCCGCGCGTTCCGGCGGCCGGTGACGGACGCCGAGGTCGACTCCCTGCTGCGGTTCTTCGACGAGGGGCGGGCGGCGGGCAGCTTCGAGGCGGGCATTCAGTTCGGACTCGAGCGGATCCTGGTCGATCCCGACTTTCTCGTGCGCGTCTACCGCGATCCGATAGACCTGGATCGGACGGCGTATGCGCTGAGCGACCTCGAGCTGGCCTCGCGCCTGTCGTTCTTCCTCTGGAGCAGCATTCCCGACGAACAGCTCCTGCAGCTCGCCGAGGCGGGCCGCCTGAGCGACCCCGCCGTTCTGGAGCGGCAGGTGCGGCGCATGCTGGCCGACCCGCGCGCCACGGCCGCCATCGTCGAGGACTTCGCGGCGCAGTGGCTCAACCTGCGGCGCGTCGGAGAGGTCGTCGTCGACCCCGTCCGGTACCCGCACTACGACGAGAGCCTGCTCGACGCGTTCGAGGAGGAGGTCATCCGGTTCGTGGCGAGCACGCTGACCGAGGACCGCAGCGTGCACGATCTGCTCGACGCCGACTACACCTTCGTCAACGAGCGGCTCGCACGCCACTACGGGCTGCCCGGCATCTACGGCAACCGGTTCCGGCGGGTGACGTGGCCGGACACGGCACGGCGCGGGGGGCTGCTCGCGGCGGGCGCGCTGCTCGCCACGACGTCGTACCCGGACCGGACCTCTCCGGTACTGCGCGGCAAGTGGCTCGTGGACAACATCTTCGGGTTGCCGGTGCCGGCGCCGCCGGCCGGCGTCAACACCGACCTCGAGGAGACGCCGGGCGAGGTTCCGGCGACCATCCGCGAGCGCCTCGCGCGCCACCGGGAGAGTCCGACCTGCGCGAGCTGCCACGCGGTGATCGATCCGCTCGGCTTCGCGCTGGAGAACTTCGACGTGATCGGCGGCTGGCGCGACGTCGACGAGCAGGGACGGCCCATCGACAGCATGGGCACGACGACCGGCGGGGTCGCGCTCGACGGGTTGCCGGGCCTGCGCGCCCTGCTTCTCGACGATCCGGAGCAGTTCCCGCGGACGCTGACGGAGAAGCTCCTGTCCTACGCCCTCGGGCGGCGCCTGGAGCACTACGATCGGCCCGCCGTGCGGCAGATCGTGCGCGACGCGGCGGCGGCGGAGTATCGTTGGTCGGCGATCATCACGGGCATCGTGCGGAGCCCGCAGTTCACGATGCGGGCCGGGCCGGCGGCGACGGCGAACTAGCGCGACCTTGCGGTCGCGTTGGGAGTTTCGCTGACGCGAAACTCCTGCCTGGAATTCGGGACGGCGAGTGACGGATAGAGGAGACGGCGGACATGACCTTGACCAACAAGTCGTTGCCACGGCGAACCGTTCTCAGAGGAATCGGCGCGACGCTGGCGCTGCCGTTCCTCGACGCGATGGCCCCGGCCGTGTCGCGGGCGCGGCCCGCCGCGAAGCCGGTGCCCCGCTTCCAGGCGTTCTACGTCCCGAACGGGATGGCGATGCCGTACTGGACGCCGAAGGGAGAAGGGACGGACTTCGAGGTCTCGCCCATCCTCGAGCCCCTCGCCCCCTTCCGCGACCAGATGATCGTGCTCTCCGGACTCAATGCGAGCTGGAACTACATCCATGCCGGCGCTTCCGGGTCGTTCCTGACCGGCATGACGCAGGGCGGCCGCAACGAGACCGAGATCCTCGGCGAGGTCTCGATGGACCAGTTGCTGGCCCGGCACTTCGCCCGCGAGACGCAGGTGGCGTCGCTCGCGGTGGCGTTGGACCGGCCGAACAACGCCGGGGCCTGCACCGGCAATCTGAGCTGTGTCTACACCCACACGATCTCGTGGCGCAGCAAGACCCAGCCGCTGCCGATGGAGTGGAATCCCCGCGCCGTCTTCGAGACCCTCTTCGGCGACAGCGGCAGCACCGACCGGGAGGCGCGGCAGGCGCGCATGCGCCAGCACAAGAGCCTGCTCGACGCGGTGACCGGCAAGCTCGCCGACCTGAAGCGCGAGCTCGGCGTGCACGATCAGGTCAAGCTGGACGAGTACACCGAGTCGGTGCGCGACGTCGAGCGGCGGATCCAGCGGGCGGAGGAACAGAGCGACCTGGAGTTGCCGGAGATGCGCCAGCCGCAGGGCGCGCCGCCGGCCTTCGAGGATCACCTGGAGCTGATGCTCGACCTGCAGCTCCTCGCGTTCCAGTCGGACCTGACGCGTGTCATCACCTTCATGATCGGCAAGGAGCAGAGCGCGCGCCCCTACCCGCAGATCGGGGTCCCGGAGGCGCACCACCCGCTCTCGCACCACAACAACCTGCCCGAGCTGGTCGCCCACATGTCGAAGATCAACCGCTACCACGCGGAGCTGTTCTCGAAGTACGTGGCGAAGCTGCGGGCGACCCCGGACGGCGACGGGACGCTGCTCGACCACACGACCATCATGTACGGGACGGGCCTGTCGAACAGCACGCGGCACTCCGGCGACAACCTGCCGATCATGCTGATCGGCGGCGGCGCCGGCCGACTGCCCAGCGGGCGGCACATCCGCTACGGGAACGAGCCGTCGCTGGCCAACCTGCTGCTCACGCTGATGGACAAGATGGACGTCCCGGTGGACCGGGTCGGCGGCAGCACCGGGCGTCTGCCGCTGGATACCCTTTCCGACCTGTAGTGGGATCGGGGCCGTCAGGGGGAATGGCGATGCGCGCGAGACCGCCCGTCGTTGGTGACCTTCCGTTCGCCGGCGGTGTAACGCGAGCGCCGGACAGAGGCGTGCGGGGGGGGGTGGCGCTCGCGGGGGTGGGCCCCTTGGCGAGGGGGCGGGTTGTTAGTGGTTTTAACAAAAGAGACCGCGCCCCAGCGTAACGGGTGAGATAGTAGTGGGGGCGGGGGGATTT
>VXME01000059.1:6574-52325 GCA_009861545.1 Acidobacteriota bacterium
ACTACCACCCCCCCCCCCTCCCCCCCCCCCCCCCCGGCCCGCGCCGCCGCGCGCCGGCGCCCGCCCGCCCGGCTCCCCGCCCCCGCCCCCCCGCGGGGGGCGGGGGGGGGGGGCTCTCGCGGTCGTGGCCGCGTTCGCCTCGGCGCTGTTGCTGGCCCCGTCAGGGGCGCTGGCACAGGCGGGTGAGTCGGCCCCGGCGGAGACTCGTGTCGCCGTCGGCGATGGGGGCGTGATCGATGCGGCCAGGGCGGGCGACGCCGCCCGCGTCCGGGCGTTGCTGGAAGCCGGCGCCGATGCGGGCGCGGCCGAGTTGGACGGCTCGACCGCACTGCTCTGGGCGAGCCACCGCGACGACCGCGAGAGCGTACGCCTCCTCATCGACGCCGGCGCCGATGTCAGCGCGGCGAACGATCTGGGTGCGACCCCGGTCTGGGCGGCCAGCGAGAACCGGAGCACCGCCGTGGTGCGGATGTTGCTGGAAGCGGGCGCCGACCCGAACCGCGAGCTCCTGAGCGGCGAGACGCCGATCATGGTGGCGGCCCGCGCCGGGAGCACCGAGGTGGTTCGGCAGCTCGCGGCCGCCGGCGCCGATCTCGACCGGCAGGGCTCGCGCGGACAGACGGCCCTGATGTGGGCTGCGGCACAGGGGCATCCCGACGTCGTCGAGGCGCTGCTCGGGGCCGGTGCGGACCTGGGCGTGCGCTCGGACGTCTGGACGCAGGTCATGGCGGTGCCCCCGCACAGCCGGCCGGAGTACAACCGCGAGATTCCCCACGGCGGCAACACCGCGCTGCTGTTCGCCGTCCGCGCCGGCGATCTGGCGTCTGCGCGCGTCCTGGTCGAGGCGGGAGCGGACGTCGACGACGCCGACGCCTGGGGGGTCGGTGCGGTCGTGCTGGCAGCCCACGGCGGCCACCGCGAGCTGTTGGAGTTCCTCCTCGAGAACGGTGCCGACCCGAACGCCGCCGCTGCGGGCTTCGCGGCGCTGCACGACGCGGTGATGCGCAACGACAGCCGGATGGTCGCGGCGCTCCTCGCACATGGAGCCGACCCCAACCAGCGCCTACTGACCTGGACGCCGACGCGGCGCGCGTCACGCGACCATCACTACCCGCCGCCGCTCGTCGGCGCCAGCCCCTTCTGGCTCGCCGCCCGGTTCGCGCGCATCGACCTGATGCGCCTGCTCGCGGATCACGGCGCCGACCCGCACTTCGTGCACGAGGTCGACTACATCGTCGACGGCCGCATGCAGTGGCAGACGGAGCGCACCACGGCCCTGATGGCTGCCTTCGGGATGGGCGGCCGCCGCGCCCGGCCCTGGGTGCCGTACGGCGGTGCTCCCACGGCGGAATTGCGAACCCTCGAAGCGGTCATGCTCGCCGTCGATCTCGGCATCGACGTCAACGCGGTCGACGCCGCCGGCCGCACCGTGCTCGACGAGGCCGAGGCGCTTCAGTACGAGAGCGTCGTCGAGTATCTCGTCGAGGTCGGCGCCGAGCCCGGGGTGAACTGAGTTCGGCGACGGTTGTTCCTAAAGCAAATCCAGCCAGCGAAAGACTACGGCGTGGCGCGGATGCGCCGCGCGCGCGCTTCGAGCGGGCCCGCCTCGACCCCCCGGTTGGTCGCCCGCAGCAGCTCCGCGTATTCCTCCAGTATCTCGGCCAGCCGCACGTTGTCCGGTTCCAGTGCGAGATCCAGGACGGCCAGGGCCCGCTCGAAGAGCGGCTCGGCCTCCGCGTGCAGGCCCTGGCGGTGGTAGACGGAGGCCAGAGAGGCGAAGTGGGCGGCCAGGTCGGGGTGCGCCCACCCGAGCGCCGGCTCCATGATCGCTACGGCGCGCTCGTAGCGCGGCTCGGCCTCGGTGTAGATCCCCTGCGCCGCATAGAACGCGGCGACCGTCGCGAGGTGAGCGGCCAGATCGAGGTGCTCCGGACCGAGTGCCGCCTCGATGACCTCGGTAGCCTGTCGGTAGAGCACCTCGACCTCCGAATGGCGCTGTTCCGCGATGCAGATCTCCGCGAGGTCGTTCAGCGTCATGGCTCGCCGCAGGTCATCCGGGGGAAAGGTCGCCGCCTGGTCGGCCGCCACGAGAAGCAGCTCCTCGGCCTCGCGGTAGCGGCCGTCCTGGCGGGCGTGGTAGGCGGCCTCCATGTAGTCCTCCCATTGCAGTCCGCGGCAGGCGGCCGGGCCGAGGCAGACAACGAGCAGGACGAGAACGAAGATTGGCGGCCGGTGCCGCCGTGGGTGCGCGATGGCGCCCGGCGTGGAGTCGATCATCCAACAGCGATTATAGGTAGCCAGGGCGGACAGCACGGCGCGTTTGCACTGGCCGGCGATCCGGAGTTGGTCTATCTCGACGAGCTTCAGGCGCCCGTTGCGTCGTACAACAGCTTGACCCCGATCACGAACAGCGACGCGTGAACGACGCGGAAGAAGAGCTCGTCGTCCACCCGGTCGTGCAGATAGCGGCCGAGGAAAACGCCCACCGGCGCCAACGGCAAGAGAACCAGCGACGTCAGCAGGTTGTCCGTCGTCCACTGGCCGAGCCAGTAGTACGGACCCACCTTCGACCAGTTGACCACGAAGAAGAACATCACGCTGGTGGCCTGGAACGTCGTCCGGTGCATGCGCTGCGGCAGCAGGAACGCCTGCAGCGGCGGCCCGCCGGCGTGGATCGAGAAGCTGGTGAACCCGGCCGTGGCGCCCCAGAACACGCCGGGGCCGGTCCGCGGTGGACGGCTACGGTCGCCGGGGCGGCGGCGGAAGTACTGGATCGCGTAGACGAGCGCGACGACGGCGACCAGGACGCGAAGACCGTCGGCGGAGATCGCGCGGGCGGTCACGAAGCCGAGAAGCGTGCCCAGCATCGCGGCCGGCAGCAGGATCCTGAGGTTGCGCCAGTCCCACCGGCCCCAGTAGGCGCGCATCGCCAGGACGTCCATCACCATCAGGATCGGCAGCATCACGGCGGCCGCCTGGAAGGGGCTGACGACCATGGCCATCAGCGGCACGCCGACGACGGCGATGCCCCCGCCGAAGCCGCCCTTGGCCATGCCGACGATGAGCACGGCGACGGTGGCGGCGAGATAGAAGTACGGATCGACGATCATTGTGGGGAAGCGTACCCGACATCGGCCGTCTGGCCGATCAGCCAGTCGTCGAATCGAGCGGACCCCTTGCCGACGCAGGTCGGGAGCGGTGATGCAGGATGTCGGCCTGGAGCAGAGGGTGCCTGGGGACAGTGAGGGAGCGCCCGGGGGCCTACGACGCGGCCGCCATGCGCTTGACGAACGCGGCATGCTCGTCGGTGTCGAGACCGCGCCGCAGCTCGGCGAGCACGGTCGCGACGTTACCGGCCAACAGCGCCTTTGCGGCGAGCCGCAGGCCGGGGAAGACGGTGCTGTGGAGAACCCCGTCCGTGTCGGGCTCCAGCCGGCGGTACTCGTCGTCCGCCAGCACGAACCAGTCGATCCGCCGGTCGTGGACGCGCCAGACGACGTACTCCCGGACCCCGTTGCGGCGGTATACCCGCAGCTTGTCGTGCAGGTCGTACGTCGCGCTGCTGGCTGCTATCTCGACGATCAGCTCCGGCGCCCCGTCGAGGTAGTCGTCGTCGCTGACTTGCGACTGGCCGCCGGCCTGCGGCTCGATGCGCAGCAGGACGTCCGGCTGGGGCTCGTTGTCGAGGTCGAGACGCACCGTGGCGTTGTCTGCCACCCGAACTCTCGGTGTGTGGGCGCAGTAGTTTCCGAGCCAGGTCAGAGCCACGGAGTGCGGCTCCGCGTGGCTGGTGAGACGAACGGCGGCTGACACGTAGACGACTCCTTCGATCAACTCCGCCTTCTTGATGTCGGGCCGCGTCGCGTACCGCCGCTCGAACTCCCGCCGGGTGAGCCGGTCGCCGTTCTCCAGGGAAAGTCGGTGCACCGCGGCCGGCGCATTGCTCTCGTCCGTGGCGAGCGGAGCGGATTCCGCTGGAGCGGCCTGGACTGTCATGTGGAGCGGCCCCTGAATTCCTACGCGCCCGCTGCGTCCACTTCCTCGATTTCCTTCAGGAAGTCCTCGCGCGGCTTGTGGATGCGGTCGTAGCTGCTGGCCGCGACGACGTAGTACCAGCGGGAGAAGCGCGCAGCCAGTCGTTCCGCCTTCTCGCGCCCCTCGGCGACCCGCCGTTCCCACGAGGCGTGCGCATCGGCGTCCGCTGCGTCCGGCTCGGGAAGGGCCGCCTCGTCGAACGCCGCGGTGATGAACACGTAGCGGTTCTCGCCCGGTCCGGCCTCCTCGTCGTCGCTCTCGTCGCTGCCGAGCAGGATGGCGTCGCCCCGGCCGTAGACGATCTCGCCGAAGCGCAGCGTGTACAGCACGCCCTCGGTGGTGCGCACGAGCAGCTCGCCCTCGTTGGAGAGCAGGCCCCCCTCGGCGGTGGGGTAGAAGCCCTTGTTGATCAGGTCGATGATGTCGGTCTGGCCGATGCGGCCGGCCATGGCGGCGTCGCGCAGGTTGCCGGTCATCCCCGCCGGCTTGGGGCGGACGCCGGCGATGCGCATGCCGATGATCGCGCCGACGAGGCGGTTGACCTCGACGAAGTCGACCTCCTGGTCCTCCGTGACCCCGGAGCCGTTCCACGTCGTGTCGTCGACCTTGTCCAGCGTGAACTCGCTGGGCGGCGAGGCCCGGCGGGTGACCTCGTCGACGGTGTACTCGTTCAGCACGATGTGGTCCACCTGGTCGCGCTCCACCTCCAGCAGGTTGCGCTCGATCCAGTCCTCGAAGCGGGTGGAGATGTCGGCCTCGAAGCGGGCGGTGTAGACCCGTTTCTGCTCGGGGATTCGCACGAAGCGCAGTCCGGGCCGGTTCGGGACCCGGTTGCCGACGATCAGGTCGGCGAGGATCTCGGTGTTGGTGTCCCGGACGGTCACCCGGGTGCCGCGGCCCACCAGGCTGGAGGTGGTCAGATCGGAGGGCTCGATGACTCCGAGCGCCTCGTGGTCGGCGACGTTGTCCGAGCGGAAGTCCTCCTTGACCAGGCTGATGATGTCCGCCGCGATGTTGGACAGCCGCTCGGCGCCGTCGGCCTGGTAGTCGTGGTGCGACGGGATGGTCCACAACCCGCCCTGGTTGGTCACCTGGAACGGGGTGGCCGAGGCGGTATCCTCGTCGAATTCCATCACCTCCAGCGACGCGGCCGCGTCCGGGTCGGCGAACTCGGGGAAGAACGCCTCGCCGACGTCGAAGAAGAGATCGGGAGCCGCCCGGCGCGGGGCGCTGGCGAACGCCACGACGCCGAGGACGAGGGCGACGCCGACGAAGATGGCCGTCTTGTTGAGTTCGTTCATGATCTTGTCCCGGATCTTACTCTCTGCGGCGCGAGAGCCCGCTTCCGCTCCTGCCGTCGACTCCGGTTCGCTCCGCGCGACGTCGAGAGGTACCACGCGCCATGACTCTGTGTCAAGATTCTTGATCGCAAGCGACATTCAGGGCATATTCGACGGAGGCGCGGCGGGTCCCGGCAGGGTGCACCGCCGGTCGAACGCCGCGGGGACCTGCGCCCCGGGCTGCTCCGTTACGATCGGATACGCGACATGCACCACGACATCGAAGCGATACAGGAGAAGATCCACCAGGAGAGCGCCTTCGTCGAGCGGTTGCTCGGCGAGGTCGGACGGGTCATCGTCGGGCAGCGGGCCATGGTGGAGCGGCTCGTCATCGGCCTGCTGGCCGACGGGCACGTCCTGATGGAGGGGGTGCCGGGGCTGGCCAAGACCCTGACCGTCAGGACCCTGGCGCGAGCCATCGACACGACGTTCCGGCGGATCCAGTTCACGCCCGACCTGCTGCCCGCCGACTTGATCGGGACCCTGATCTACGACCCGCAGCACTCGGCATTCCGGACGAAGAAGGGGCCCATCTTCTCGAACCTGATCCTCGCCGACGAGATCAACCGCTCGCCCGCCAAGGTGCAGTCGGCGCTGCTCGAGGCCATGGCGGAGCGGACGGTGACGATCGGCGACACGACGTATCCGCTCGAGCAGCCGTTTCTGGTGCTCGCCACCCAGAACCCGATCGAGCAGGAGGGGACGTATCCGCTGCCCGAGGCGCAGGTCGACCGGTTCATGTTCAAGGTCGTCGTCGGGTACCCGGGGAGGGACGACGAGATCGAGGTTATGCGCCGGATGGCCACCGGCGACGAGGCGAAAATCGAGCCCGTCGTTCATCCCGACGACATCCGCCGCGCGCGGTCCGCGGTGGAGATGATCTACATGGACCCGCAGGTGGAGCGCTACATCGTCGATCTGGTGTTCGCCACCCGCGAGCCGGCGGGCTGCGGCCTGCAGGACCTGGGCCAGCTCATCGCGTTCGGCGCCTCGCCGCGCGCCACGATCAACCTGGCCCGGGCGGCGCGGGCCCATGCGTTCCTCCGCCGGCGCGGCTACGTGACGCCGGAGGACGTCCGCTCCATCGGCCTCGACGTGCTTCGCCACCGGGTGCTGCTCACCTACGAGGCGGAGGCCGAGGAGGTGTCCGCGGACGACGTCGTCAACCGCGTGCTGGGCAAGGTGGAAGTGCCGTAGATCGGGTCATGATTCCGCGCGAGGTCCTCAGGCAGGTGCGGCGGGTGGAGATCGCGACGCGCGGTCTGGTGAACGACGTGTTCTCCGGGGAGTACCACTCCGTCTTCAAGGGCCGCGGAATGAGCTTCGCCGAAGTGCGCGAGTACCAGTACGGTGACGACATCCGCAGCATCGACTGGAACGTCACCGCGCGCACCGGCGCCCCGTTCGTGAAGGTGTTCGAGGAGGAGCGCGAGCTGACCGTCGTGCTGCTGGTGGACGTGAGCGGCTCGGGAGACTTCGGCTCGGGCGGGCGCATGAAGGAAGAGGTGGCGGCGGAGATCTGCGCGATCCTCGCGTTCAGCGCGATCAAGAACAACGACAAGGTGGGATTGATCCTGTTCAGCGACCGCATCGAGAAGTTCGTCCCGCCGCGCAAGGGCCGGCGGCACGTGCTGCGGGTGCTGCGCGAGCTGATCTACACGCGGGCGGAGGGGCGGGGCACCGACGTCGGCGGTGCGCTGGAATACCTCGCGCGGGTGGTCTCGCGCCGCGCCGTGGTGTTCGTGGTCTCCGACTTCCTTGCCGGGGGCCACCACCAGGCGCTGGCCGTCGCAGCGCGTCGGCACGACCTGGTCGCCATCCGCATCGGAGACCGGCGGGAGGCCGAGCTGCCCGACATCGGCCTGGTCGACTTCGAGGACGCCGAGACGGGAGCGCGGCTGACCGTGAACCTGTCGGATCGGGCGTTCCGGGAGGCATTCGCGGCCGACGCGCGGTCGGCCGAGGAGGGGCGCACGCAGCTCTTCCGGCGGACCGGGGTCGACGTGATCGAGGTGGCCGCGGACCGTCCCTACATCGAGCGGTTGATGCGATTCTTCCGCGAGCGGGCGAGGCGGTTCCGATGAGGCCGCGCTCGACGGCCGCCGCGTGGCTACTCGCCGGCGTGTCCGTCGTCCCGGCGGCGCTGTCGGTCGGTCTTGCGCCAGGCGCCGCGGTTGCCGGGCAGAGCGGGAGGCCCGCGGTCAGCACCACGCTGGCGCCGGCGCAGATCGCGGTGGGGGACCGCGTACGGCTCACCATCGAGGTCGAGCACGAGGCCGACGGGGCCGTGGTCTGGCCGGAGCTGGAGAGCCTGGGGCCGTTCGAGGTGCTGGAGCGGCGCGTGGCCGCACCGGCAGTCGAGGGCGACCGCGCGATAGCGAGCGCGGAACTGATCCTCACCGCGTTCGAGCTGGGCGACCTGGAAGTGCCCGCGGTCGGGATCGAGGTGCTCGACGCGAACGGCAGCGCGACGAATCTGGAGACGGAGTCCCGGACGGTCACCGTGGTGAGCGTCGGCCTCGACGAGGGCGGCGACATCCGCGCCATCAAGGGACCTCTCGACATTCCCTTGAGCGTGCTGACCCTCCTGCCGTGGCTGGCCGGGATTCTGCTGCTGGCGGGCGGGCTGTACTGGCTCTGGCGGCGGAGCCGCCGGCGTGCGCCGGGCAGCATCCTCGCGCCGGCCGAGCCGCCGCGTCCCGCGCACGAGACGGCCTACGAAGCATTTCGTACCCTGGAGGCCGAGCGCCTGCCCGACAGGGGAGAGATCAAGGTCTTCCACATCCGGGCGTCCGACATCGTCCGGGCGTACGTCGAGGGACGCTTCGGCATGGACGCGCTGGAAATGACGACCGGCGAGGTGCTCGACGGGCTGCGCGGCCAGGAGGTGGACGACGAGGTGTTGCTCGATTTCCGGCGGCTGCTCCAAGGTTGCGATCTCGTGAAGTTCGCCAAGCACCGGCCGGCCCTCGAACGTTGCCGCGAGGTGATCCCGCTGGGGCGGAGTCTGGTGGATCGGACGCGGGTGGTGGCCTCGTCGGCGGAGGCCGCGCCGGACGCGGCACCGGCGCCCGCGGAGGCGGGCACGGCATGATCGACCGGTTCGTGGACCCGCACTACCTGCTGCTCCTGTTGCTGTTGCCGCCGCTCGCCTGGTGGTACGCCACCCGCGCGGAGCGCTCGCTCGGCGCCGTGCGGTACCCGGTGGTCGACCGGCTGGTGCGTGCGGACCGGCGCCGCACCGGGCGCTGGCGGCACGTGCCCTTCGGGTTGCGCATCCTGGCGCTGGCGCTGCTGCTGATCGCGTTCGCCCGCCCGCAGACCGGGGTGACGGCCGAGAACGTCGCCACCGACGGCATCGACATCGTGCTGGTGCTGGACCTGTCGAGTTCCATGCTGGCCGAGGACCTGGAGCCGAACCGCATCGGGGCGGCCCGGGAGGCGGCCGCGAGCTTCGTGCGGCGGCGGTCGAACGATCGCATCGGGCTGGTCGTCTTCGCCGGCGAGGCGTTCACGCAGGCGCCGCTCACCCTCGACCACCGCGTGGTGACCACGCTGATCGAGGAGCTGGAGGTAGGCGTCATCGAGGACGGCACGGCGATCGGCATGGGGCTGGCCACCGCCGTCAAGCGGCTCGACGATTCGAGCGCCGAATCGAAGGTCGTCGTGCTGCTCACCGACGGCCGGAACAACCGGGGCTCGATCGATCCGCCGACGGCGGCCCAGATGGCCCAGGCGCTGGGAGTACGCATCTATGCCGTCGGGGCGGGCACGCGCGGCGCGGCGCCCATACCGGTGGACGATCCGCTGTTCGGCCGCCGCACCGTCCAGGTGCAGGTCGACATCGACGACGAGGCGCTCGAGGGGATCGCATCGCTGACCGGCGGCCGCTACTTTCGGGCGACCGACCGGGAGAGCCTGGAGCGCGTCTATGAGGAAATAGACGCCCTGGAGACGACCGCGATCGAGATGACCTCGTTCACGCGCTACGGCGAGCTGTTCCACCTGCCGCTCGGCGCCGGGCTCGGGCTGCTGCTGCTGGAGGCGGCGCTCGGCCGGACCGTGCTGAGGCGCTTGCCGTAAGCGTTCGGGGAAGGGAAAGAGGCGAGCCGATGTTCCGTTTCGGGTTCGAGGGCCTGCTCTACGCGTACCTGCTACTGCCGGCGCTGGCGGCGCTGGAGTGGTGGGCGGCCGCGCGGCGGCGGCGCGCGCTCGATCGGTTCGGTGAGCGCGGGCGGATCGACCGGCTGACCGCCGCGGTCAGCCGCCGCGGCCGGGCGGCGCGTACGGCGCTGATGCTCGCGGCGGTGATGCTGCTGGTGACGGCGCTCGCCCGACCGCAGTTCGGCGACCGCGTCGAGACGGTGCGGCGCGAGGGGCAGGACGTGGTGGTGGCGCTCGATCTGTCGGCGTCGATGGAGGCCGAGGACGCCGCTCCCAACCGGCTCGCCGCGGCCAAGCTGGCCGTCGGCCGTCTGATCCAGCGGCTCGACGGGGACAGGATCGGATTGGTGGCGTTCGCCGGCGAGGCTTTCGTGCAGAGCCCCCTGACGCTGGACTACGCAGCGGCGGCGTTGTTCCTCAACGCGATGGAGCCGGGGCTGGTGCCGGTGCCGGGGACCGATCTCGGCCAGGCCCTGGAAGTGGCGCTCGACGGCTTCGGCGAGCTGGAAGGGCGGAGTCGTCAACTCGTGGTCATCACGGACGGGGAAGATCACGAGGGCGCGATCGACGCGGCCGTCGAACGCGCCGTGGACGAGGGCGTACAGGTCCACACCGTCGGCATGGGGTCGACCGAGGGCGTGCCGATTCCGAGCTTCGACGAGGCGGGCGAGCCGAACGGCTTCCTGCGGGACGCGGAGGGAAGCGTCGTCACGACGCGTCTCGACGACGCAACGCTGCGGCGGGTGGCGGACCGGACGGGCGGCGCCTATTATCACGCGGCGGCCGGTGCGGGGGCCGCGTTCGATCGGCTCGTGGAGGAGCTGACGGGCGGCGAGGGCGCGGAGATCGAGTCGCGCGAGGTGACCCGCTACGAGGAGCAGTACCAGATCTTTCTCGGCCTGGCACTGGTGTTGCTGCTGGCCGAGACGTTGGTTCCGGAGCGGCGTCGGGCCGCGGAGGCCTGGATCGGGAGGTTGCGCTGATGCGGGTGTCACCGGTCGTCGTGCTGGTGCTGGCCATGGTCAGCGTCGGGTTGCCGTCGTTCTCGGTGGCGCAGGCGGGACGGGCCGACGTGCAGGAGGGAAACCGTCTCTATCGCGAAGGCCGCTACGACGAGGCCCACGAGAAGTACCTCGATGGCCTGCGCGCCGCTCCGGACTCGCCGGTGATCCGCTTCAACGACGCCAACGCGCTGTACCAATCGGACGATTTCGGGAGGGCCGTCGACGCCTATCGCGGGGCTCTCGAGGCGGCCGACCCGGCGCTGCAGGCGCAGGCCTGGTACAACCTGGGGAACGCTCTCTACCGGCAGCGGCAGGTGGAGGGCGCGCGAGAGGCCTACAAGGAGGCGCTGCGGCGCAACCCCGGGGATACCGACGCGAAGCACAACCTGGAGGTGGCCCTGGAGCAGTTGCAGCAGCAGGAACAGCAGCAGCAACGACAGCAACAGCAGTCCGACGACTCCGAGGACCAGGACCAGCAGAATCAGGACCGGCAGCAATCGGGACAGGACGGACAGGAGCAGGCGTCCGAATCCCGGCAACCCCCGGAGCAGCCGCCGGAGGAGAACCCGGAGGATCAGCCGGGGCGGGACGGGCAGGAGGAGCGGCAGTCGAGCGGCGCGCAGCCCGAACCGGAAACCGGCGAGGGGGACGCGCAGCCGCAGCCCGGGCAGATGAGTCGTGAGGAGGCGGAGCGGCTGCTGCAGGCGATTACCGAGGATCCCGGCCGGATTCAGCGGCAGCGACGGTCCGCCGATCCCGGCCGGCGCACGCGACGACCGTGGTGAAGACGATGCAGGTGAAGGGGACCCCTGCGTGCATCCTGACCGGGAGCGTCCTGGTTCTGCTGGTGCTCGGGGCGGCCGCTTCCACGGCGGCCCAGGGGGTGGAGGTCCGCGCCTACCTCGACCGTGCCGAGGTGGACGTAGACGGCCGGTTCACGCTGAACGTCGAGGTTTCGGGGGCGGGGCGGCCGAACGAGGAGCCGCGTCTGCCGGACTTGTCCGACTTCGCGGCCTACGAGGGCGTGGGCACCCAGACGTCGATGCAGTTCGTGAACGGCCGTACGTCGACGTCGCTCACCTACCAGTACCGTTTCCGTGCGATTGCGGAAGGCACGCACCGGATCGGTCCGGTGCGGGTGCGGGCCGGCGGAGAGGACCACGCGACCGAGCCGCTCGCCATCCGGGTGACGCCCGCCGGAACGGCCTCCGCGCAGAGCGCGCCGGACGCGTCGCGGAACGGCGTGGACATCGGGCCCGAGGATCTGTTCGTCGAGGCTTCGGTGAGCACTCGGGGGCCGTGGGTGAACGAGTCGGTGCTCGTCGAGTACCGGTTGTTCACGCGGGTGGACGTCGAATCGTACGGCATCACGCGGCTACCCGCCACGACCGGCTTCTGGGTCGAGGAGATTGCCGTCCCGCGGGCGCCGCGCGTGGAGCAGGCGGTACGGGGCGGGGTGCAGTATGCGACCACCGTCGTACGCCGCGCGGCGCTGTTTCCGACCGGCGCCGGCTCGCGCACCATCGAGCCGCTGGCGCTCGAGGCGCAGGTGCGGGTCCGTTCCCGCCGGTTCTTCAGCGATCCCTTCGGTTTCGGCGATCCCTTCGGCGGCGGGCTGTTCGGCCGCAGCGTGCCGGTGCCGGTGCAGTCCGAGGCGATCGAGATCGAGGTGCGGCCGCTGCCTCCCGCGGGCCGCCCGGACGCCTTCAGCGGCCTGGTCGGCAGCGTGGACGTCACGGCCTCGCTGGATCCGACGGCGGCGGCGACCAACGAGGCGCTCACCTTCCGGCTCGCCGTGCGCGGTGCAGGCAACCTGCGGGCGCTCACCGACCCCGAGGTGTCGTTTCCGCCGGATTTCGACGTGTATCCCCCGGATGTGAGCGAAGAGATCGACGCCGGCGCGGGCGGTGTGAGCGGGGTCAAGCGCTACGAGTACGTCCTGGTTCCCCGCGCTCCCGGCTCGCACGTCATTCCCGCCGTGGAGCTGCCCTACTTCGATGCGGCCGGCGGCCGTTACGCGGTTGCCGCGTCGAATCCCGTCGCGGTGGAGGTGACGGGCGACGCGGCGGCCGGCGGTCCGGCCCTCATCGGAAGTGGCAGGGCGCCGCTGGAGACGGCGCGTGAGGATATCCGGTTCATACGCGTCGCGACCTCGGCGTTCGTGCCGATCGACCGGCAACTGTTCGGGAGCGGCGTCTTCTGGATCCTGCTCCTGGTGCCGCTTCTCGGTTTCGCGGGCGCGCTCGCGCTGCGCCGCCACCGCGACCGTCTGGAGGGGAACGTCGCTTACGCCCGCCGGCGGCGGGCGTCGCGCACGGCGCGCTCGCGGCTGGCCCAGGCCCGGACGCTCCGCGCTCCGGAGCAGCACCAGGCGTTCGTCGCCGGTATCAGCCAGGCGCTGCTCGGCTTTCTGGGCGACTCGCTGAACGTCGCCGAGGCCGGGCTGGTGCGCGACGACATCCGGCGTGCGCTGGCGGCGCGCGGCGTGCCCGACGACGTCGTCGAGCGCTACCTGGCGTGTCTCGACAAGTGCGACCAGCGGCGGTTCGCGCCGCCGGCGGCGGGGGACGACGGCGACGGCGCGGCGGCCGCCCTGCTCGCAGAAGCCGAGCGGGCGATGACCGCGTTGGGGGAAGCGCTGCGATGACGAGGCGCATCGAGCTCTCGCGCGCCGTCGGCGCGGCGCTGCTGCTCGTGGCCTGCTCGGCGCCGCTCGCGGCGCAGGAGGCGTTCTTCGAGGAGGGGAACCGTCTGTACCAGGAGGGTGACTTCGCCGGCGCGGTCGCGCTGTACGAGCGGATCCTGGAGACCGGGGTCGAGAGCGGCGAGTTGCACTACAACCTCGGCAATGCGTGGTTCCGCCTGGGCGAGATGGGCCCGGCCGTGCTCCACTACGAGCGCGCGAGGCGGATGATGCCGCGCGACGACGACCTGCGCGCGAACCTGGAGCTGGCGCGCTCGCTGACGGTGGACGAGATCACGCCGCTGCCGGGCTTCTGGTTGTTGCGCGTCGCCCGCTGGTGGATCGACCTGCTGTCCCGCCCGGTGCTGCTGGCCGTCGTGACGCTGACCTGGCTGACGGCGATGGGCGCGTTGATCGTCGCCGTCGCGGGGCGGGCCGAATCTCTCCTGGCCTGGTCGCGGCGTGTCGCGGCGGTGGCCGGAGGCTTGACGCTCGTCTTCGGCCTGAGCCTCATGGCGCGCGAGCTCGGCGTGGGCCGGCCCGACGAGGCGGTTATCATGGCGGCGGCGGCGGCGGTGCACAGCGCGCCGTCCGACGACCGGGAGTTGCTGATCTTCACCGTGCACGAGGGGACCCGCGTGCGGGTCGAGCGGCGCAGCGACGCGTGGGTCGAGATCGTCCTGGAGGACGGCAGGGTCGGATGGGTGCGCAGCGGCCAGCTCGTGCTCATCTGATCGAACGCCGGAAAGAAGGAGCCCGGACAATGAGAGACGCACGACCTCGCCCGCGCGCCGGCCGGCTCGTCCTGCCCTTCGCGGCATTGTCGATCCTGCCGGCGATCGTCGCGGCCGCCTGCGCGCCCGGCCCGCTTCCACCCCCGCCCGCGCATCGGATTGCCGCGCCGCTGCCTTCGGCCGGACAGCCGCAGCGGGCCCTGCCGCCGATCCCGGCCGATCTGCGGCCGGACGAGCGGGCGACGGTCGAGCTGTTCGAGCGCACCAGCCCGTCGGTGGTCTACATCACCACGCTCGCCAGGCGCACGGACTGGTTCGGGCGTCCCATGGGCGGCGAGGTGCCGCAGGGCACCGGGACCGGCTTCGTCTGGGACGATGACGGGCACGTGATCACCAATGCCCACGTGGTACGGGGCGCAGAGGCCGTCGAGGTCGTCATGTCCGACCAGACCACCTACGATGCCGAGTGGGTCGGCGGGTCGGCGTCCCACGATCTGGCCGTGCTGCGCATCGAGGCGCCGGCGCTGCGCCCCGTGACCATCGGCGCCAGCGACCGGTTGCGGGTGGGGCAGAGGGTCTATGCCATCGGCAACCCCTTCGGTCTGAGCGCAACGCTCACCACGGGAATCGTGTCGGCCCTCGGGCGGCGTATCGAAGGACTCGACGGGACGCCCATCGAGGACGTGATCCAGACCGACGCGGCAATCAACACGGGCAACTCGGGTGGACCGCTGCTGGACAGCGGGGGGCGCCTGATAGGCGTCAACACGCAGATCGCCAGCCCGTCGGGGGCGTCGGCGGGCGTCGGCTTCGCCGTGCCGGTCAACACGGTAAGTCGGGTCGTGCCGCAGATCATCGACACCGGCGAATACACGCCTCCCCGGCTCGGGATCAGGATGGACGGGCGTGGCTACCTGAGTCGCTACGTTCTCGGGCGGCTGCGCGCCAGCGGCGTGCTGGTGGTCGGGACGGAACGCGGCGGCGGCGCCGCGGCAGCCGGGTTGCGCGGCACGGAGCTGTCCCGCAACGGCCGGCAGGTCACGCAGGTCGGCGACGTCATCCAGGCCGTCGACGGCGAGCGGATCAGATCGCAGGGAGAATTGCGGGCCGTCCTCGACCGGTACAGTCCCGGCGACGACGTGACGGTGACGATCCTGCGCGACGGCGACACGCTCGACGTCGTCGTGCCCCTCTCCTAGAAGCGCGGTCCGGTTGCCGTCAGATTGCGGACTCCGCAGGCGGGATCGGCTTGCGCTTGGTATTGCGCGCCGAGAGCGAGTCGAGGAGCTTGCGCAACAGCGGCGCCAGCCGCGTGCGCTCCTCGGCGGTGAGGGCTTCCCGCAGCAGCTCCCCCTGGTTCCGCAGGTACGCCGCGGTCACGCGATCCACCAGCTCGCGGCCGCTTGTGGTGAGTTCCAGGAAGACGCCGCGCCGGTCGTCCGGGTTGGGCGCGCGCACCACCCAACCCGCGGCCTCGAGCCGGTCGATCCGGTTGGTCAATCCCCCCGACGTCACCATCAGCGGCTGCAGCAGGGTGCGCGGGGCGGCGCGGCTCTCGGGGGCGGTGCGGATGGCGGCGAGCAACTGGAACTCGACGTCGGTCAGGTTGTATTCCTGCAGCACCGCGGCGGCGTCCTCGTCGATCGCACGGGCCAGACGCGACAGGCGGGCGATGATCTGCAGCGACGAGGCGTCGAGGTCGGGGCGCTCGCGCTCCCAGCGCTCGATCATCACCTCGACCGGTCCGCGGTCCATGCACGGAGTGTAGCGTCATCTGTCTTTTGGTCAAGACTCTTGACACGGACACAGATGGACGGGAATACTTCGACGTCGACTGCGTCACTCTACTCATACCGAGGTGTCCGATGCCTGCACCCGCGACTCTCGTGAATCGCGTCGTCGTCCTCGCTCCGCTCCTGGCGTTCGCGATTGCTGCGCCGGCCCCGGCGGCTGCGCAGACCGATGACCTGGAGACCTTCCGGGGCACGACCACCGGCGCCGTGAGCACCGAAGGGGTGGAGTTGCGGATTAACGTCCTCCGCTGGACCGGCGACGAGGATCGGGGCACGGTCCTGTCGCTGATCACGCCGGCGGCCGGGCAGACCGCCGGGGAGGGTGAGGACCTCGAGAGCGCGTTGCAGGATCTGCCGACGGTGGGGTTCATCTGGACGGGCGGCAGCCTGGGCTACGCCCTGAAGTACGCGCACCGCACCGAGGACGACGATGGCGGCGAGCGCATCGTCCTGGTGACCGACCGCCCCCTCGGAAGGTGGGATCGCAACGGACCGTGGGCGGGCAGCGACGGCTCGGGTCCTGCGGCGGCCGCCTTCACCGTGGTCGAGTTGCACCTCGACGCGGAGGACCAGGGCGAAGGCAAGATGTCGGTAGGCGCGCCGATCGAATTCAATCCGCCGGCCGGAACCGTCGGGTTGGCCGACTACGCGTCGGCGGCGGTGCACCTGAGCAACGTCTACCGCGAGCCGCCGCCGTACTCGGCGCGGTGATCGACCGTCGGCCTTGGCCGATTTGCTCCGCACCGGTCCAACGTCTCTGCGTCGGGGGACCAGCGCCGGGTCGTTTGCCAGGGCCTCGGTCGGCCAGGCTGCGAAGAGCGGCGTGCCACTTCAACCGGTGCGCGCCGCGTACGGCGGCGCCTCGTCGCGTACGCGCACGCTGGCGCGCCGGCGGCGGCGCACGATGCGGGCGACGGCTGACGTCCACTCGTCGATTGTCACACTCAGGCGCACTCCATCCACGGCCTCGCAGATGTCGTCCGGCGTGAGGCCGCCGAGAACCTCGGAGGCCGCGAGTTCGCGCGGCATCGTCCCGGGCCGGAGGGCAAGGAACTCCACTCGCAGGTCGCGGGTGCCCTTGCGGCCGTGCAGCCGCCAGAGCTCGCGCACTCCCAAGTCTGCGTAGCGTCCGATCCTGCTCTCGTCGCCGTGCGTGATCTCGGCTTCGACCACGAGGTCGAGCGGAGTCCGTTCCAGGAAGGCGTCCGCCGCGGCTTCGCCCTCGGCGAGGGCGTTGCGGTATGCCCTCGCTCGCTCGCCGAGGTAGAAGGCGCAGTCCGGCTCCATTCCCGTGTCCGGCGGATCGTCGGGTGCACGGAGACGGGTATGCCGGAGATCTCTGGCGGCGCCGGTGATCGCGTTTCCCGCGGCGTCCACGATACGGGCGAGGATGTCGGTGAGATCCTCGTGCAGCCGCGAGGGCGTCATCAGGGTGATGAGCCCCCGTAGCGGATCGAGGCACACACGCGAGAACGACCGGTTCCAGTCGATGCCGGCGAGCGCGGCGATAGTTCCGGCGTCGGCGCGCAGCACGTGGATCGTGGACCCGAGCGGCCCGGTTTGCATCGTGTTCTCCCGGCCGGCCGCGACCCGTTCGTCATGCTCCGCCATGTGTTCACGATAGCACGCCGCGGAGGGGACGGAAGCCACCCGTGCGGTGGCTTTCGCAGCCCTCGTCCCCCGCCAGTGTCGGACACTGCGGGAAGGATTGATTCTGGATGCCCGCAGTGCTTAAACTGGAATCAGTATCTCCACTTTCCAACTCATAATGGAACTTATAGGTCGATTTCTTAAGGTTCCGAACCAGAGCTGCTTCTTGTTCGGCCCCCGTGGAACGGGGAAATCCACGTGGTTGCACGACCGAATCCCCGACGCCCTGTTCGTCGACCTGCTCGATCCATCGACTCACCGCAACCTGAGTGCCCGCCCCGAGCGCCTGCGAGAACTGCTCGCAGGCGCACCCGGAAGAGAGACGGTGGTCATCGACGAGATCCAGCGCGTGCCGGAGCTGCTCACGGTTGTTCATGCAGTCATGGAGGAGCCGTCGCCGCCGCGCTTCATCCTGACAGGATCGAGCGCCCGGAAGCTGCGACGCGGCGGCGTGGACCTGCTCGGTGGCCGGGCCGTTCAACGCACGCTGCATCCGTTCATGGCGGCCGAGCTGCCGGGATTCGACCTTCAGCGGGCATTGCGATTCGGCCTGGTACCCCTCGTGGTCGGCGCTTTCGATCCCGCGGAGGTCCTGGCCGGCTACGCGAGCCTGTACCTCGACCAGGAAGTGCGGGCGGAGGGCCTGACTCGCAACGTCGGGAGCTTCACCCGCTTTCTGGAGGCGATCAGCTTCTCCCACGGCGCGCAGCTCAACGCTTCGGCGGTCGCCCGCGAGTGCGAGGTCGAGCGGAAGGTCGTCGCCGGATACGTCGGCATTCTGGAGGACCTGCTGCTGGCGTTCCGGCTGCCGGTCTTCCGGAAACGGGCTAAGCGCGCGACCGTGAGGCACGACAAGCTCTACCTGTTCGACGCTGGCGTGTTCCGGTCGCTGCGCCCGAAGGGGCCGCTGGACCGTCCCGAGGAGATCGACGGGCAGGCGCTGGAAGGACTGGTGGCCCAGCATCTTCGGGCTTGGGTAGCGTATTCCGGACGCGACGCGAAGCTCTTCTTCTGGCGGACGCGGGCGGGTGCGGAGGTCGACTTCGTCGTCTATGGGGAAGCGGGCGTACAGGCGTTCGAGGTCAAGAACGCGGCCAGGGTGCATTCCACGGATCTGCGGTCGCTGCGGGCATTCCGCGACGACTACCCGGAGGCCGAGACCGCGGTGCTCTACCGCGGCCGAGAGCGTCTGCGGATCAACGGTGTCTGGTGTCTGCCGGTCGAGGAGTTCCTGCGGCGCGTGTTGCCGGATCGAGGGCTGCTGGCCTGGTTGTGATCTGTTTCGTTCGGTCGTCGCGCAGCGCTCGTCGGGTATGTGACCCAGTCGGTAATAGCCATTGAAGCTTCGGCGAGTCGAGCGTCGTGTGCTCATAAGGCCCGGTTCGCATCGACGTCGAAACCGGCAGTCTGGAGCTCCTTGACGAGCGTCAACTTCCACGCACCAGGCTCGTCCAACGTAATGTACACGACACCCGAGTAGTCGGAGGGAATGTCTACCTCGCCCTTGGTCAGCGCGCAGACTCCTTTCCGACCGAGCTTGCCTATGAAGTAGCCGAGTTCGAAGATCACGTTCTGTCTGGCTCGATGCGTCGGAAGTTCACCCTCAAGCGACCCGGTATCGTCAGGTGTCAGCAACGCAATGGCGAACTTGACGTGCGCATATTTCTCGAATTTCTCGATGATTGTCTGTCCGTGACTCGGCTGCTCGCCCAACACCACCGCTTCAAGTGTCAATTGCTCGAGAAATCTCGCCACGGTTTGCGTGGCACCGTCATCGCGGCCGTGAACAAGAAACACCTCATGGCCCATTACTAATCGTTCCTGCTGGCTCCGAGCAGGGGGCTTGGACTGATCATCGCTCGGCCAATATTCCGTGACTTCGTCAATCATCGATGCGAGGACAGAAGCAGCAGACACCAAGCCTTTGACATAAGCTTCATGAGTCTCGTGTAAGGATGCGGGAGCGAACATAACGCAATAGTTGATAGAAGTGAAGTCCTGAAGGTGGCGGGTGTCGTCGCCGAAGGTGTTCGTGATGGCTACCTCGGTGTTTCTTGTCCACCTGCTGAATCTGGGAGACTCAGCATTTAGTGCCTTCAAATCGGGGATTTCGTCCAGCGCTGCTTGGAGACGCTCGAGAGCCTTAACCTTGGTTGGTTTCACCATTCTGTGCTTCTTGGGATTCCGGCCACTTCGCCGCGATGGCGAACTCACCGTCCATTCGTCGGCGTCGTTCGGACAGTACCCTGGCCCGGCATTGGCGCTTCCTCAACGTGACCTGTTCAGTCCATCATTGTAGCCGCACGATGAACGCCGTAGTTGTTTTCGTACACAGTTGCCAGCAGAACGGTACGCGCACCGGCTGCTCAGGCCATCAGGTCTCAGTGAGGGAGACACAGCTCAGACCGTGGGCGGCGGCCACCGCCTCGTGCGTCACGTGCCCGTCGACGACGTTGACGCCCTTCGCGAGTGCCGGGTCGCGCGCGGCGGCGACGCGCCAGCCGCGGTCGGCGATCTCCAGTGCGTAGGCCATCGTGGCGTTGGTCAGGGCGTAGGTCGACGTATGGGGCACGGCGCCGGGCATATTCGAGACGCAGTAGTGGACCACGCCTTCCTCGACGTAGCGCGGGTCGTGGTGGGTGGTCGGCCGGCTGGTCTCGGCGCAGCCCCCCTGATCGACGGCGACATCGACGAGCGCCGATCCCGGTTCCATCTGCGCCAGGTGGGCGCGGGTGACGAGGCGCGGGGTGCGGGCGCCGGGGATGAGGACGGAGCAGAGGACCAGGTCGGCGGACGCCACCGCGCCCTCGATGTTGGCGGCGTTCGACATCAGCGTGGTGACGTGGCCCTGGACGACGTCCCGGACGTAGGCCAGGCGTAACGGATTGATGTCGATGATCGTGACGTCCGCCCCGAACCCGACGCCCACCACGCAGGCGTTGAGGCCGACGACGCCGGCCCCGATGATGGTCACGCGGCCGCGGCGGACGCCCGAGACCCCGGGCAGCAGGATGCCCTTGCCGCCGGAACGCATCTCCAGCGACGTGGCGCCGGCCTGGATCGACAGCCGCCCCGCGACCTCTGACATCGGCACGAGCAACGGGAGCGTCCCGTCGGCGAACTGCACCGTCTCGTAGCCGATTCCGACCACGCGGCGATCGAGCAGCCGGGTGGTCAACTCACGCGATGCGGCCAGATGGAGGTAGGTGAAGACGATCTGGCCGGGCCGCATCCGGTCGAACTCGGGATCGAGCGGTTCCTTCACCTTGAGGACGAGATCCGCGCGTTCCCATACCGCGTCCGGACCGTCGACCACGCCGGCGCCGGCGGCCTGGTAGGCCTGGTCGGGGATCGCGCTGCCGACCCCGGCTCCCGCCTCGATGACCACCTCGTGCCCGCGCGCCATGAACGCGGCGACGCCGGACGGGGTGATGGCGACGCGGTGCTCGTCCGCCTTGATCTCCGCAGGGATGCCGATGCGCATGCTACGAGACTACACCGTCGCGGCTCGGGCGGCGCCCGCTTCGCGCACGCGGATGGCGGCCCGTCGCGCCGGCGGTGAGTGGTCCCGCGCAGCTCACGCCGTGAAGAACGCCAGCACGGTCCAGCAGACCGCGGCCAGTCCGGCGGCCACCGACGCCTGCGGGATCTGCGTCTTCACGTGATCCATCAGGTCGCAGCCGGTGCAGACCGAGCTGAGCACGGTGGTGTCCGAGATCGGCGAGCACTGGTCGCCGTAGACGCTGCCGTCCATGACCGAGGCGAAGCAGAGGGTCATGAACAACTCCGGGTGCGACAGCCCTTGTGCGCCCGCCACCGCCCACGCGAGCGGCATCGCCAGCGGGAACGCCACCGCGTAGGTGCCCCAGCTCGTGCCGGTGGAGAAGGCGATGACCATCGTCATCAGTTGCAGCATCACCGGCAGCAGGAAGTAGGGCAACGCGTCCCCGAGCTGCTCCACCAGGAAGACGCCCCCGCCGGTCTCGGTGCTGACGTTGCCGATGGTGATCGCGAGCAGGAGGATGACCGAACCGAGGACCACGCCCTTGATGCCGTCGTGGAAGCCCGAGATGAGGTCCTTGAGCGACATCCCCTTGCCCAGGGCCATGCCCGCGGCGAGCAGCAGCGCCGTTCCGAACGCCCACTGCACGTTGGGAGAGCCGTAGGCGACGAACGTGCCGATGGCGATGGCGATGAGCACGCCGAGCGGCAGGAAGAACTCCAGGACGTGGGGCGTGTAGCCGGCCGGCACCTTGCTCGCCTGCAGCTCCTTCGTGCTCAGCGGGTCGGCCCCTTCGGCGTCGAGCTGGCCCGTCGTGCGGGCGCGCTGCATGGCCGCTCCCAGGCGCTTGCCGAGGTAGATCGGCTTCTCGATGCTCAGCAGGAACGTGCCCAGGACGGCGAAGATCGCGTAGAAGCAGAACGGCACGCTCTGGAAGAAGAAGGCGATGCGGTCCGCCTCGGTGGCGAGGAAGCCGACCCCGGAAACGAAGATGAACGCCTGCACGTAGCCCGGCCAGGCGTTGAAGGCGAGTTGCGAGGCGATCGGCGAAGCGGTCGAGTCGACGATGTAGGCCAGCTCTTCGTGGCTGACCTTCTGCTGGTCGGCGATCGGCTTGACGGTGGTGCCGACCACGACGGTGCTGACCGTCCCGCCCTGGAAAAACACGATGCCGAGCGCCCACGCCACCAGCTTCGCGGTCTTCGGTCCCCGAACGAACTTCGCGGTCATGAACTCGGCGAACGCCTGCGCGGCGCCGGTGCGCGACCAGACGCCCATCAGCCCGCCGAGCAGCCAGAGGTACAGCAGCAGGACCCCAGCGGAGTTGGTGGATGCGAGCGACGGGATCATCACCTCGCCCGTGATGTCGTACTTGCCGAGCAGCAGCGCGCCAGAGACGATGCCGGCGGCCAGGGAGGTGACCGGCTCGCGCGTCAGCCAGCAGAGCATCACGGCCACCGCGGCCGGCAGCAGCGACCACCAGCCCCAGTGCGCTCGCGCCTCGAGCCGGTAGTAGACGGTCTCGGTCCGCCCGTCGCGCGTCTCCACCGCCGAGACGAACTCCTCGGTGAGGTCCGGCGATCCGCCGGAGGCGGCGAGCGCCGCGGCATCGAGCTGCGCCTCCTCGATGGGGACGGCGTCGAAGTAGGCGGGGCTGCCCTCGGACAGGTAGTACAGCCCGCCGTCGTCGTCCGTCAGCACGTCCAGCGTGACCCGGTTGACGGTCCACGTCGGGGGGACGCTGGCCCCGGCGATCCAGGAAACCAGGATCGCGACGGCGAAGACGGTGAACTTCCGGATGCCGGTGGTCATGGCGTGCCTCGTCCGGTTCCGTGGAGGCTACGGCGCGGGGAAGCGCCCGATGCGCGTGCCGCCGCCGACCGCGCCGACCCAGATCTCGTCGCCGACCTGGATGCCGACGGTGCCCAGAATGATGCGATCGTTCGAGGGATAACGAACGATCTCCTCCTGGGCAAGGCTGTTGGGGATGATCTTCGCCACCCGCGACGTGACCCCGTCGCACGCGCCCTGGCCGAGACAGGCGAAAATGGAGTCCGGCCCAGTGCCCGCGTGGCCGGCCGCCAGCAGCGTGCCGTCCGGCGCCCAGTGGACGTTGTCGACGTGGAAACCGACGTCGACCGAGTCGACCACCACCGGCGTCCGGCCCCGCGACAGTCGGATCAGCGACTGCGTGCCCCAGCCGCCGATGTAGAGCCATTCACCGTCGGGCGACGCTTCGATGCCGTTGGGGCCGGCGGTCGCGCTGCCCGGCACCTCCGTCCAGCCGGCGCCCGGCTGCCATTCCCACAGCTCGCCGGTCGAGCGCTGGAAGTTGGTGGCGACGAAGGCGCCGTCCGGGAGCGCCGCTACCGAGTTCAGGCCGACGCCTGCGGGCGCCACGGCGCAACCGATCCAGGTGGCGGCGGGCACCTCGCCGCGCGCGTCGAGCTCGAAGACCTCCACCGACTCGCGGGCGCCGTGGCGCACCACGTACAGGGTGTGCACCCCCTCGTCGCCGGGGCGCAGGCCGAGCCCGTGCGGCTGGAAGCCGCTGGTGTCCGGACCGGGGCAGGCGCCGTACAGCGCGGTGTCGTGGCGCGGCGCCGAGGTGTCGAGCGGGAAGATCGGCCGCGAGGAGTGGTCGCGGGCATCGGTCGCATAAAGGTGGCCATCATCCATCATGCTCGAGACGATGACCCAGGGAGAGTCCGGCACCGCGGCCAGGTCTTCGGGACTCACCGGCCCGCAGACGAACTCGACGTCGCCGTCCGGATCGCACTGCGCCGCACCCGCGGCGGGCAGAATGAGCAGGCAGGCGGCCGCCACCGCTGACATCAGGTACATCCGCGCCCTCATGAGTCCTCCTTTCGCGGGCTACGTGCCCGAACCCGCCGCGATTATGTCACGTGGTCGGGATGGCGTCCGCCCGTGGAAGCGGGCCCCACGTGCTGCCGCGGCCTGGCGCGCGTCGGAGGGATTGCGCCCGCGCCGCGGAAAGGCGATGATCGGTGGCAGGCGCCGGTGGACCGCGCGCCGGCGCAATCCGTGCCGCCGGACGAACCGCTGCCTGGCGGTCACGGTCTCTCCCCGAGCGCATGCGGTCGAGCCGCCGGGAACGCTCGAGAACGTCGAGGATGCAGACGATGTCAGAACTCTTCGCAAGGACGTCGGAAGGTTTCGGCCGCCGGTTCGGACACCGCGGCCCCGGGTTCGGGCTCGCGTGGTTCGCCCGCGCGGCGCTGATCGCGTTGGCGGCGGCCACGGCCGGCTGCGCCGCCGATGAATCCGGAGGCCCCGCCTCGCTCGACGAGCTCGCACGAGGCGCGCTGGCCACGATCGACGGGGAGTTGGCGGTGCCCGGCCTGAAGGAGCCGGTCGAGGTGATCCGCGACGAGTGGGGCGTGCCGCACATCTACGCGCAGAACGACGACGACCTGTTCTTCGCGCAGGGCTACGTCATGGCCCAGGACCGGCTGTGGCAGATGGAGATGTGGCGCCGCTGGCGCGAGGGGCGGCTGGCCGAGGTCTTCGGGCCGGAGGCGCTCGACTACGACCGCCGCACCCGGCTGATGATGTTCCGCGGGCCGTGGGACGAGACCGAGTGGACCAGCTATCACCCCGACGCCCACCGGCTGTTCACCGCGCACGCCAGCGGGGTCAACGCCTTCATCGAGCAGAACCGAGACAATCTGCCGGTGGAGTTCCAGCTCACCGGCGTCGAGCCGTTGCCCTGGACGGCGGAGACTGCCGTGCTGCGCTGGGCCGCGCTCGGCGTGCCGAGCGTGCGGGGGCACGCCATCCACGAGATGCAGCTCGCCCTCGACGTCGCCCGTTACGGCGCGGAGGAGGCGAACCGGCGCTTCGCCCCGGACCCGTGGGACAACCTGGTCGTACCGGAGGGGCTCGACGTCAGCATCATCACCGAGGAGATCCTCGACGCCATGCGCGCCGGGGACGGCGACCCGTTCGTGACGGGGCGTCTGCCCGCGCTGGAGATCGTCGAGCCGTACCGTGCACTGGTCGCGGCTCCGGGGTTGCAGACCCGCCAGGTCTCGCCCCGGCCGATCGCGACCGAAGGGAGCAACAACTGGGTCATGACCGGCGAGCGCTCGCCGTCCGGGGTGCCGATTCTCGCCAACGATCCCCACCGGCGCATCGAAATGCCGGCGCTGCGCTACTTCGTGCACCTGGTGGCGCCCGGCTGGAACGTCATCGGGGGCGGCGAGCCGCCCTTCGCCGGGGTCGACGCGGGCAGCAACGACCGCATGGCGTGGGGCTTCACCTTCGCCGGCACCGACATGGTCGACGTCTACGTCGAGGAGCTGCACCCGGAGGATCCGGACCTGGTGCGCTGGCAGGACGGCTGGGAGCCGCTGCGGGTCATCGAGGAGGAGATCCCGGTCAAGGGGCAGGAGCCCGAGCCGGTGGTGCTGAAGTTCAGCCGGCACGGCCCCGTCTTCTACGAGGATCTGGAGAACCGCGTCGCCTACGCCGTGCGCTCGGTCGTGCAAGAGCCCGGCACCGCCGCCTACAAGGGCAGCTTCCAGCTCGCCCAGGCGGAGAGCTGCGCCGATTTCTTCGAGCGCGCGATGCACTGGTTGGTCCCGACGCACAGCCTGGTCTGCGGCGACGCGGACGGCAACATCGCCCTGCAGGTGACCGGCCTGACCCCGGACCGCGACGGCTGGAATGGCCGGCTGCCGGTGCCCGGCAACGGCGACTACGAGTGGCAAGGGTTTCGGGAGGACCTGCCGCGGGAGTTCAATCCCGAGCGGGGCTACGTCGCGACGGCCAACAACAATGTTCACCCGCCCGGCTACGAGGGGCGGCCGGTCTTCTACCACACCTCGCGCGGCGTGGAGACGTCGCGCATAGCGCGCCTGCACCAGATCCTCGGCGCGGGCGAGGTGCTCTCCGTGGAGGACCACAAGCGCATCCAGCACGACTCTCGCCTGCTCGCGGCCGAGCGGGACATCCCGGCCTTCCGGGGCTGGACGTCCGACGACCCGGATGTGGAATGGGCGCGCGGCCTGATCGCCGACTGGGACGCTACGGTCTCGCGGGAGAGCATCGCGGGAGCGCTCTACGTGCGCTGGAACGCCGCAGTCGACGATGCCGTCCGGGACGATGAAACGCCCGCGGCCGAGCGGCAGGCGCTTGTCGAGCAGGGCTTGACGGCCGCGATCGAGCGGCTTGGCGAGGAGCTCGGTCCCGACCGGGCCGAGTGGCGCCACGGCCGGGTCCACGCCAGCGAGCTGGCGCACATGCTGGCCCCGGCGTTCGACCTGCCGGCGGTGGAGCGTCCCGGCGGCTTCGGCTCGCTCAACGCCACCGGCGCCAACTTCCGGCGCATCATCGACCTTGCGGATCCGGATCGCTCCGTCGCGAGCAACGCCCCGGGGCAGTCGGCCCAGCCCGGCAGCCCGTACTACGGCAACCTGGCGCCGAACCTCGGCAACGGCGAGTACTTCCCCCTGCTCTTTACGCGTGGGGCGGTGGAGGAGCGGGCCGCGCACCGGTTGACGCTACGGCCGGCCGAGGACTGACGCGCCGTCGCGACGACCCGTTCGAGCGGTGTCTCCTCAACCGGTCCGCCCGGCGATGCCGCCCGGCGGCTGGCCGACGCTGTTGCCGAACGGCAACGCGTTAGACGAGGCAGGTGATGGCGGCGTTCCGGGCCGGCTCCAATGCGCTCCGGTGAGGGCGTCTCCATCGCCTGCCAACAGCAGGATCCGGACCGCTCACTCGCCGGGTCCGTCTCGCTCATGCCCGTCGAGGTGATCGATCAACAATCCGCGCACGCCCCCCAGTTCGTCGCGCACGTCCCGGAGTTCAACTCGTACGTCCCGGATCTCCGCTCGGACGCCCTCCAGTTCGTCGCGCACGCTCCGAATCTCGCCGCGCACGCTCTGAATCTCGCCGCGCACTTCGTCGCGCACGCTCTGGAACTCCGCGCGAACAGCCGCTCGGAAATCCATCAGGTTGGCGTGGAGATCGTCGATTCTCGCGTTCGTCGAGCTCGAGGAGCCTGCGACCGTCGTGCAGATGGCGCCAACCCCCAGCGCAGCGCTGAGCAGAACCTGCCTGTCCGTCATGTCGTCACTCCCGGGGGTTCATGCCTATAGTATGGCACGTATCATCGGGCGGGCGTCATGCGCCTTCGCGCCCAGCGCCTATAATGCGAAAGAGTGCCTGGAACCCGCCGGAGGCGGAGCGTCCCGCCGGCACGGCCAAGCGAGGAGCATGCGATGAGTAACCGGGGATTCGCCTTCGTTCTGATTTTGCTCGCCTTCGCGCCGGTGTCCGCCGCGCCGGCCGCGGCCCAGTCCGAGTTCGAGCCGCCGCGCCTCGCGGACGGCAAGCCGGACCTGCAGGGGGTCTGGGACTTCCGCACGCTGACCCCGCTGCAGCGGCCCGAGGACCGCGCCGACCAGGCGTTGCTGACGCCGGAGGAGGCGGCGGAGATCGAGGCGGCCGCGGTGCAGCGGGCCATCGAGGCGGATCGGCCGAGCGAGATTCGCACCGAGCCGTTGCCGGTCGGCGGCAATGTCGGCGGGTACAACAACTTCTGGTTCGACCGCGGGGCCGGCGTGGTGGACGACCACCGCACGTCCCTCATCGTCGACCCGCCGAACGGGCGGATTCCCGAGCCGAAGCCGGAGGCCAGGCGGCAGGAGACGACCAACGACGACACGTCGCTGCCGGACCGGCCGGTGCGCTTCCGCGTGGGCGGCATCGGGACGCACGGTCCCGAGGACCGCGGTCTGGCCGAGCGCTGCCTGCTCGGATTCAACACCGGCCCGCCTATCGTGCCCGGCGGCTACAACCAGAACATGCAGCTCTTCCAGACGTCGGACCACGTGGTCATCCTCAACGAGATGGTCCACGACGCGCGCATCGTGCCGCTCGACGGGCGTGACGCGCTGCCCGAGGACATGCGGCAGTGGATGGGCAGCTCGCGCGGCCACTGGGAGGGCGACACCCTGGTGGTGCAGACCACCAACTTCACCGGCCTGACCGCGAGCTTTGCTCCCTCGGTGCGTTCGGCAGTGGGAACCGGCGCCACGCTGCATCTGACCGAGCGGTTCAGCCGCATTGCCGAGGACACGCTTCTCTACGAGTTCACCGTCAACGACCCGGCCAGCTTCACCCGGCCGTTCACGGCGGCGATACCGATGAAGCGCGGGGCGGCGCCGCTCTTCGAGTACGCCTGCCACGAGGGGAACTACGGGATGCTCAATCTGCTCTCCGGCGCCCGCGCGCAGGAGCGGGAGGCGTCCGAGCAGTAGCCGGGTCACGTCCGGCGGGGAGGTTCCATGACGGCCCGGTTGTTCCATGCGTTCTGTCTCGCGACGGTCTGTGCCACTCTCGGGACGCTGTCGTCCGTCGGAATCGGCGCTCACCGCGCGGTTGGGGCGCCGGCCGTCGCAGCCGCCGCTCAGGGTGACGCCTGCGCCGCCGTCATGGGGGCCGACCTCGGCCTGCCGCATACGACGATCACCGTCGCGGAGGAGATAACGCCTCCCTTTGCGCCGCCCGAGACCTTCAGTTCGCGCGGCTTCACGGTGGAGGACGTCTCCTTCTGCCGTGTGGCGGGCCTGGCGAGTCCGGAGGCAGGCTCGGAGATCCGGTTCGAGGTCTGGCTGCCTCCCGCGGACGACTGGAACGGCCGGTTCCAGGGCATCGGATCCGGGGGCTCGGCCGGCGCCATCCGCTACCGGCAGCTCGCCGCGGCGGTGGCCGGAGGGTACGCGGCGGTGGCGACCGACAACGGCCACACCAGCACGAGCGGCTTCGACGGAAGCTGGTCGCTGGGACACCCGGTGCGGCTGGTCGACTTCGGGTACCGCGCGCAGCACGAGGCAACCGTGGCCGGAAAAGCGGTTGCCCGCGCCTACTACGGCCGCGATGCCGACTTCTCATACTTCGTCGGTTGCTCGCAGGGCGGTCATCACGCGTTGATGGAGGCGCAACGCTACCCCGAAGATTACGACGGCATCGTGGCGGGCGCGCCGGCCAACCACTGGATCGGCCTGATGACCGCTGAGCTCTGGGCCGGGCTCGCTACCACTCGGGACCCGGAGCAGGACCTCCCGCGCGCCAAGCTGCCCGTGCTCGGAGCCGCCGTGATGGCGGCGTGCGACGGACTGGACGGGCTGGAGGACGAATTGATCGACGATCCCCGCAACTGCGACTTCGATCCCGGCGTGCTGCAGTGCGAGGGGGAGGACGCCGGGGACTGCCTGACCGCGGGACAGGTCGCCGCGGCGCGGGCGATCTACGCCGGACCGGTGCGGCCAAGCACCGGGGAGTCGCTGTTTCCCGGCTACGCGCTGGGCAGCGAGCACTTCGAGGCGCCGGACGGCCTCGGCGGCTGGGCCCGCTATTGGTCGGGCATCACCGAGCCGGGCGGCAGCACCGCCCAGTTCATGAAGTACAGCGTTTTCGAGGATCCGGACTACGACCTCAACCGCTTCGACTTCGACGCGGACTGGGACCGCGCCAACAACCGTTCCCTGGGCAACGACGAAACGCTGGCCACGGCGCTGAACGCCATCGACCCGGACCTGTCGGCGTTCAAGGCGCGGGGCGGCAAGCTCATCAGCTACCACGGTTGGGCCGACGCGCTCATCACCGGTCACTACGCGGTGCAGTACTACGAGGACGTGCTGGCCGCGATGGGCGGCCTGGAGCAGACCACCGACTTCTACCGCCTGTTCATGGCGCCGGGGGTGGCGCACTGCCGCGGCGGTCCCGGTCCCGACCGCTTCGACGCGGTGGCGGCCATCGAGCGCTGGGTGGAACAGGGCGAGGCGCCGGACCGGATCATCGCGTCGAAGGTGGTGAACGGCGAGGTGCGCCGTTCACGCCCGCTCTGCGTCTATCCGCGGGTGGCCCGCTACGACGGCAGCGGCAGCATCGACGACGCGGCGAACTTCGCCTGCGTCAATCCGGACTGACCGGACGCCGGCTCGCAGACAACGCGCTGTCGGTGCTGGACCCGCCGCAAGGACGGTGACCGCCGTTTAGCTTTAGCCGCGTGTCAGTCGTCCGGCGCGCCTTGATCGTGCCCCTCGAGGTGGTCGATCAAGAGGCTCCGCACGCCCTGTATCTCGTCGCGCACGCTTTGGATCTCCGATCTGACCTCTGCTCGGAAATCGAGCAGGTTCGCCTGGAGATCACCGATCCGCGCGTTCGTCGAGCACGAGGATCCCGCGACAGTGGCGCAGATGGCCCCAACCCCCAGTGCGGCGCTGAGCAGAGCCTGTTGGTCCGTCATGGTCTCTCTCCCGGGGGGTTCATGTCTATAGTATCACACGTATCCGCGCGCAGATCGGACGCCGAGGCGCGCCTTCCTGACCCGGCATCCGGACAGTCGGAACAGCCGACTCGGTTGCGCTGCAACTGCAGACGAGCGACGTCAACCCCGACGCAGCGGGCTCGCGTGGACCACGGCAGTCCGGATTCGATGAGGCGAGCGTCCGTAGCGCCTATAATGCGGCGACGCTCGTTGATCCGCACGAGTTGCGACTTGCCCCCATGAACATCCAGGAGCTTGCTATGAGTAACCGACGATGCGCCGTAGCGCTGATCGTATTCGCGCTCGCCCTGGGCTCGACGGCGCCGGCCGCGGCCCAGCCCAGGTTCGAGCCGCCGCGCCTCGCCGACGGCAAGCCGAACCTGCAGGGGGTCTGGGACTTCCGCACGCTGACGCCGTTGCAGCGGCCCGAGGACCGCGCCGACCAGGCGCTGCTGACGCCGGAAGAGGCCGCGGAGATCGAAACGGCCGCGGTGCAGCGGGCCATCGAGGCGGATCGGCCGAGCGAGATCCGCACCGAGCCGTTGCCGGTCGGCGGCGACGTCGGCGCCTACAACAACTTCTGGTTCGACCGCGGAGCCGGCGTGGTGGATGACCGCCGCACGTCGCTGATTGTCGAGCCGCCGACCGGCCGGCTCCCCGAGCCGCGGCCGGAAGCGAAGCGGCAGGCCACGTCCAACGACGACACGGCGCCGCCGGATCGCCCGGTACGGTTCCGGGTGGGCGGCATCGGGACGCACGGTCCGGAGGACCGCGGGCTCGCCGAGCGCTGCCTGCTCGGATTCAACACCGGCCCGCCTATCGTGCCCGGCGGCTACAACCAGAACATGCAGCTCTTCCAGACGTCGGACCACGTGGTCATCCTCAACGAGATGGTCCACGACGCGCGCATCGTGCCGCTCGACGGGCGTGACGCGCTGCCCGAGGACATGCGGCAGTGGATGGGCAGCTCGCGCGGCCACTGGGAGGGTGACACGCTGGTCGTCGAGACCACCAACTTCACCGGCCTCACCTCCAGCTTCAGTCCATCGGTGGTATCGGCGATCGGGACAGGACGAACCCTCCACCTGACGGAGCGGTTCCGGCGGGTGGCGGAGGATACGCTTCTCTACGAGTTCACCGTCGACGACCCGACCAGCTTCACGCGGCCGTTCACGGCGGCGATACCGATGAAGCGCGGGGCGGCGCCGTTGTTCGAGTACGCCTGCCACGAGGGGAACTACGGGATGCTCAATCTGCTCTCCGGCGCCCGCGCGCAAGAGCGGGAAGCGTCCGAGCAGTAGAAGACGGCACGTTGAACCCCCGTCGATGGTCGATGGAGGTGTCGACAGGGGCGCTTGTTCGGGTGTCGGGTAGATCGTGTACCCTTGTGAGTCGAGATGCATCAGTCGGCCTTCCGCGGACGGTGAGGAGATCCAGGAATGACCACGTTTTCACGCATCGTGTCGGTCGTCGCGGCGCTCGGCGTCGTGATCGGGTTGGCGGGTCCGGCGTCGGCGGCCAACGAGGCTGCGGCGACGTACTACAAGGACGTGCTGCCCATCGTCCAGGAGAACTGCCAGACCTGTCACCGTCCGTCGGGCCACAACATCAGCGGTCTGGTAGCTCCCATGTCGTTCATGACCTACGAGGAGACCCGCCCCTGGGCCCGCGCCATCGCCCGCAAGGTCGAGTCGCGCGAGATGCCGCCCTGGTTCGCTTCCGAGCCGAAGGGGGTCTTCGAGAACGAGCGCGGGCTGACCGACGCCGAGATCGACACGATCCTGACCTGGGTCGACGCGGGCGCGCCCGCCGGCGACCGGGCCGCTGCGCCGCCGGCGCCGGTCTGGCCGGAAGACCTGCATGACGGCTGGTCCCACGGCACGCCCGACTTCGTCGTGCGCATGGAAGAGCCGTTCGTGGTGCCGGACGACGCCTTCGACATCAACATCTCGTTCGACGTCCGGATCCCGGAGGACGTGGTGCCGGAGGACGTCTGGGTGCGCGGCTGGGAGCTGCGGACCGGCGCCGAGGGCTCGGGCGTGCATCACATGTGCGCGTTCGTGCGGCCCGAGGACGGCAAGGTCATCACGGGCGCGAACAAGTCGGCGGTGGCCCTGGGCGGCCTGCTGAGCTGCGTGGCGGAGGGCGGCGAGTCGGGTATGCTCCCCGACGGCTACGGCCTGCTGGTCGAGAAGGGGTCGGTCCTCAACTTCAACATGCACTTCAACAAGGAGCCGGGCCCCGGGACGTCGTTCACGAGCCAGGCGGAGGTCGGGTTCTTCGTCGAGGATCGGCCGGTCGCCCACCAGGTGATCACCGATACCCTCGGCAACAACGGGTTCGAAATTCCGCCGAACCACCCCCGCTACCGGGTCGGCATGGCCCGCACGCTCGAGAAGGACATCCTGGTGCTGAACCTGTGGCCGCACGCGCACCTGCGCGCGATCGCGTCCCGCTACACCGCCTACTATCCCGACGGTACGGAGGAGCTGTTGCTCGACGTGCCGCACTACGACCAGGGCTGGCAGGTGACCTACAAGTACCGCGAGCCGAAGCTGCTGCCGAAGGGCACCCGCATCGAGGCGAGCTTCTGGTACGACAGCACGGAGGAGCGTGGGGTGCGGCGCGGCTTCAACGCCGACCGCAGCGTCGGCTTCGGACAGCGAACCAACGACGAGATGGCCCTCGCGTTCCTCAGCTACACCGAGCTCGACGACGCCTCGACGACGAACGATCAGGACTAGACGAGGCTCGCCGACACGCACGGATAGCCGATGTCTTCGACGAAGTCAGGTCTGCTGGTGTGCGGACTCGGCGCGTGCCTGCTGGTTCCGGTTGCCGCCGGGGCCCAGCAGGGCAGTGCCGATTCCGCGCCGGTGGACGTCGTCCGCACGGAGCTCACCCTGAACCTGCGCCCGGTCGCGGTCTCCTTCGAGCCGGGACTCGACGCCGGTGACCCCGTTTATCGGGGGCTGTTGACGGCTAACGATTCCGCGTCGAGCACGCGGGTCCGCGTCGGCGAAATCGAGGCCATGCCGCGGCTGCGCATCGGTACGCTCGACGGTTCGCAGCCCGGCGGCAGCGAGTCGCCGGACCCCGCCACGAAGACCCTGGAACTGTGGCTGGCGCGCACCGCCGGCGGTTGGTCGGTCGACCTGCGGGGGAAACCGGACGCCGACCGGGACGAGACGGGCGACGCTGGGGAAGACGGGCACGAGGCGGGCGCGGACGCCGACGCCGCCGGGCGGGACACGACCGTGCTCGGTCAGGTCGCGCTGGCCCGTGCGGCCGCGGGCATGCAGGAGGCCTTCTCTGCCGCGCTGGTTCCCACCGGGGAGTCCACCGGGCAGTTGGTGTTGCGCTGGCGCGACCACCGCTGGGCGGCCGATTTCCGCTTCGCCGATCCTCCGGAACCCGACGAGGGCGAGGAGGAAGAGGCGCCGGAGCTGGCGGAGGAGAGCGACGAAGCCAACGCGGCTGTCGTCGAGTCGGAGGGGGACGAAACGGAAGGGGAAGAACCGGAGGAGGACGAGGGCCCTCGCGTTGCCAACGAGACGGAATCGCTTCGGTTCGACTCCGACACGAGCGCCGGCGCCCGCTTCCTGCGGCTCTCCGAGAGGCACGAATCGGCCGTCGAGTTGCCGGGCGACGCGCGCCTCGCGGTGCTCTTCTGGCAGGAGCAGAGCGCGGATCTCGAGGACTTCGCCGGGGTCGAGACGCTGGCTGAGGGAGAAGTCGTGAGGTTGACGCGCGCGGCGGTAATTCGGCTCCGGAACGAGACCCCGCTACGTTTCGGCGACGTGACGCTTCCGACCGGCAATCTCGCCCCGGGGTTTGCCGGCTCGTACGGCCTGTGGCTGAAGCGGAGCGGGAGCGGGTGGCGCCTCGTCTTCAACCACGAGGCGGACTCGTGGGGCACGCAGCACGATCCGGCCTTCGACGCCGCCGAGATCGACTTGGCCTATTCGCAGGATGGGCTCGACACCCGCCCGCTCGGCGCCGCTCTCGTGCCGGCAACGGCTGACGCCGGTCGGCTGGTCATTCATTGGGGCGTCCACGAGTGGGCGGCCGACTACACGATCCCGGAGTGACCCGGCCGCGGCAGTCTGTTGCAGCGGAGAGCTCGGAAGTCAGCGCCGCAGGGCTCGGAATTCCAGTGCCGTAGGGAACGGTCCGGGCGCGCCGGACACGACAGCGGACGGTCGAGAAAGCGAGGGTACCGATGGCTGGACGGTTTGTCGTTGCCGGCGTCGGAGCGGCCGTCGTGTTGACGATGCTCGCCCCTTCCCTGGTGTGGGCGCAACCGGCCGCTGACGAGTGGAGAGTCCCCCGAACCCCCGACGGCTACCCGGATCTGCAGGGCGTCTGGGCGAACAACAGTGCGACGCCCTTGGAGCGGCCGGAGGTGTGGGCCGGCCGGTCCCGGTTGACCGACGAGGAGCTCGCGGCGTTCAGGGCGGCCGCGGCCGACGTCACGGCGAGCGGCCTCGACGCCGTCTTCGGCGATCAGTTGGCGCTGGCGGCCTTGGCCGGGATCACCGACGTCGAGTCGTACGATGCGGGGACCGGAAACTACAACCAGTTCTGGCTGGTGGAGCGTGACTTCGACAACCGGACCTCGCTGATTGTCGACCCTCCCGACGGGCGCATTCCGGCGCGGACGCCGGACGCCGAGCGCGTCGGGCGCGGACAGCCCCCGGCGCCCATAGCCGAAAAGGCCGACTCGTGGGTCGACCGGCCGCTGAGCGAGCGCTGCATCACGTTCGGCGTGCCGTCGCTCTTCGCCGGCTACAACAGCTATTACCAGATCTTTCAGAGTCGCGACTACGCGGTGGTCCTGATGGAGATGATCCACGACGCGCGCGTGATTCCGATTGACGGACCGCCGCACCCGAGCAGCCGGATCCGGCAGTTGCACGGCGATTCGCGCGGCCGCTGGGAACGCGACACCCTGGTGGTGGAGACGAAGAACTACTCGCGCCTGGGGGCCTTCTGGGGCGCGTCCGAGGATCTGACTGTTGTGGAGCGATTCACGCGCGTCGGACCGGACACGCTCAACTACGAGGTCACGTTCGAGGACTCCACTACGTGGACTCGTCCCTGGACGGTAATGATTCCGCTCCGACGCAGCGAGGATCCGCTGTTCGAATACGCCTGCCACGAGGGTAACCTCGGCATGGAGGGCATTCTGGCCGGTTACCGGGCGCAGGAGCGCACCGGCGAAGCCAGATAGACGCCGACGCTTGCGACTTCTTCCTTGAATTTCACCGGGTCGAAACCTACAATGCGCGGATGACTCACAGCATGCGGAAGTGCATCCCCAGGATCGGAATCCTGTACGCGGGGCTGGTCCTGGCGGCGTCGGCGGGTTTGCCCGCCGAACTCTCCGCACAGGAGCCGGCTTCGCCGCCGGCGAGCGCCGGCGCGCCGGCGGCAGCCGAGGTGCCGGCCGGTGCGACCGACAGCCGGCAGTTGCTCAACCGCTACTGCGTGACCTGCCACAACGACAGGCTCGAGACAGCGGGTCTCACCCTGCAGGAACTCGATACGCTGCACGTCGCCGAGGGTGCCGAGACGTGGGAAAAGGTGGTGCAGAAGCTGCGCACCGGCACCATGCCGCCGTCCAATCGGCCGCAGCCGCCCGCCGAGGCCCGTCAGGCGATGCTCGAGTGGCTGGAGACGTCGCTCGATGCCGCGTCGGAGGCGAATCCGAATCCGGGTCGGACGGAGACGCTCCGGCGTCTCAATCGCACCGAGTATCAGAACTCCATCCGCGATCTGCTGGCGCTGGACATCGACGCCACCACGCTGCTGCTGCCGGACGAGAGCGGATACGGTTTCGACAACGTGACGGTGGGGAATCTCTCGCCGGCGCTTCTGGACCGCTACATCTCCGCGGCGCGCAAGATCAGCCGGCTGGCCGTCGGCGCGCAGCAGGAATCCGTCGAGAGCGCCGTGATCCGCGTGCCTCCGGACACCACGCAGGAAGCGCACGTGCCGGGGCTGCCGATCGGCACGCGGGGCGGCGTGGTCGTGTCGCACACCTTCCCGCAGGACGGACAGTACGACATACAGGTGCTCCTCGCCCGCAATCGCAGCGGCAACATCGGCGGCCTGCGCGATCCGCGGTCGCACGAGCTGCAGTTCCTGCTCGACCGCATGCCGATAGCGAGCTTCACGATCGCGCGGCCGGAAGGCAACGACGACACGCTGCTGGATCGGAACCTGAAGGTACGCGTGCCCGTCGCCGCCGGTCCGCACCAGCTCGGCGTGACGTTCGCGCGGGACGGAGACTCGGTGCCCGAGACCGAGCGCCAGCCCCTGCAGTCGCACTTCAACGAGACCCGGCATCCCCGGCAGACGCCCGCCGTCTACCAGGTGACGGTGACCGGACCGTACGCGCCGCAGGGCGCGACCGAGACGCCGAGCCGCAACCGCATCTTCGTCTGCCGGCCGGATGGGTCGGCCGACGAAGAACCGTGCGCGCGGGAGATCCTCTCGACCCTGATGCGCCGCGCCTACCGCCGGCCCGTTTCCGTGGAGGACCTCGAAGGGCCGCTGGCCTTCTACCGCGAAGGGCGCGCGGCGGGCGACTTCGACAGCGGTATCGAGAAAGCGCTCGGCGCGGTCCTCATCAATCCGGAGTTCCTCTTCCGCGTGGAGCTGGATCCGCTGGACATCGCCGGCGGCGCGTACCCGATAGGCGATCTCGAGCTGGCGTCCCGCCTGTCGTTTTTCCTGTGGAGCAGCGTCCCGGACGACGAGCTCCTCGATGCCGCGGTTCGCGGCGAGTTGAGCAATCCCGACGAGTTGGAGCGGCAGACCCGCCGGATGCTGGCCGATCCGCGCTCCTACAACCTCGCGAGCAACTTCGCGGGACAGTGGCTGCAACTCCGCAACCTGGTCTCCGTCAGCCCGAACCCGCGCCTGTTCACGGACTTCGACGACAACCTGCGCCGGGCGATGCGGGAGGAGACGGAGCGCTTCTTCGACAGCGTGCTGCGCGAGGACCGCGGCGTGGCGGAGCTGCTCGACGCGGACTACACGTTCCTCAACGAGCGGCTCGCCAAGCACTACGGCATTCCCGGCGTGTACGGGACGCGCTTCCGCCGCGTGCAGCTCGATCCGGAGAGCCGGCGCGGCGGGCTGCTGCGGCACGGCAGCATCCTGTCGGTGACCTCTTACGCAACGCGCACCTCGCCGGTGATCCGCGGCGTGTGGGTGCTGTCGAACATCTTCGGTGCGCCGCCTCCGCCGCCGCTGCCGAACGTGCCGGCGCTCGAAGAGAACGAGGTCGTCGCCAACCTGCCGATGCGGGAGCGGCTCGCCGCACACCGCAGCAACCCGGTCTGCGCGAACTGTCACCGCACCATCGATCCGGTCGGTTTCGCGCTCGAGAATTTCGACGCCGTCGGCCGCTGGCGCGATCACGAGGGCGACACCGCGTCCATCGACGTCTCCGGGGGCCTGCCCCTGGTGGGTGAGTTCAACGGGATCGACGGCCTGGAAGCGGGACTGCTGACCCGCACCGACCTGTTCGCCGGCACGATTGCCGAGAAGCTGCTCACGTTCGCGCTCGGGCGCGGCGTCGAGTACTACGACCAGCCGACCATTCGCCGGATCCTGCGCGCCACCGAGCAGGACGGTTACCGCCTGTCGTCGCTCGTAGTGGAAATCGTCAAGAGCGTTCCATTCCAGATGAGGAGATCGTCATGATCATCACGAAGAAGGCCCTCCCGCGGCGTACTTTCCTGCGCGGGCTGCAGGCCACCCTGGCGTTGCCGCTGCTCGACGCGATGGTGCCCGCGGCGACCGCGCTGGCCAACACGCCGGCCCGTCCGGTGTCGAGGCTCGGCTTCGTGTTCATCCCGATGGGATGCGACCACGGGCGCTGGACGCCGGCCGAGGACGGGCCCCTGGGGCAGTTGACCCCGATACTGAGTCCGCTCGAGCCGGTCAAGGAGCAGTTGACGGTCGTCACCAACCTTGAGCTGCAGCTCTCGTATCCGGGGACGCACGACACGTCGAACTCCGGATTCCTCAGCGCGGCCTACGCCAAGCACACCGAGAGCTCCGACTATCACCTGGGGACGACGGTCGACCAGATCGCGGCGAAGAAGATCGGGCGGGACACGCAGCTTCCCTCGCTGGAGCTGTCGATGGACCTGAACCCGCTCGCCGGGGTGTGCAACAACGGCTACGCCTGCGTCTACCAGAACTGCCTGTCGTGGTCGTCGCCGACCACGCCGCTGCCGTCCGAGGCGCATCCGCGCATCGTCTTCGAGCGCCTGTTCGGCGAGGGCGGCACGGCCGCCGAGCGGCAGGCGGCACTCCGGAGCCGAGGCAGCCTGCTCGATTCGTTCAGCGCCGACATCGCGCGCCTGAAGCGCGAGGTGGGGGCGGCCGACCGCGTGCGCGTCGACCAGTACATCGACAGCGTCCGCGAGATCGAGCGGCAGATCCAGCGGGCGGAGAACAGCGCCATCGACAACGAGATGCCTGACGTGGATCGCCCCGTCGGGGTTCCTGCCTCGTTCGCGGATCACGCGCGGCTCATGTTCGACCTGCAGGCGCTCGCTTTCCAGGCGGACATCACGCGTGTAGTCAGTTTCCAGCTCACCCGCGAGCTGAGCAACCGCACGTATCCCGAGATTGGGGTGCCGGACCCGCACCACCCGACCAGCCACCACGGGAACGATCCGGAGAAGCTGCTGAAGATCTCCATGATCAACACGTTCCACCTGTCGCTGTTCGCCGAGTTCCTCGAGAAGCTGAAGAACACGCCGGACGGGGACGGGTCGCTGCTCGACAACACCGTCTACATGTATGGCAGCGGGATGGGCAACTCCAGTCTGCACGACCACGAGAACCTGCCGATCCTGGTGACCGGCGGTGCCGCGTGCGGCATGAACGGCGGGCAGCACATCCGCTACGACAAGGGTGTCTCGCTAGGCAACCTGCATCTGACGCTGCTCGACCGGGTGGGCGTGCACCTGGATTCGTTCGGCGACGGCGACGGCCGGATCGAGAGGCTGGTCGACGCGGTGCCGGTCTAGCGGTGGTTCGGTCACCTGGAAGTGACGGGAGACGACACATGGATTGGCGACGACTGATCGCTGGACTCTCCGTCCTGACGCTCGCCGCGGCCGGTGCGGCCACGGCGGCGGAGGAGACCACCCTCGCAGACGCGGCCGAGCAGGGGCAGGGCAAGATCGTCCGCACCCTGCTCGCCGACGGCGCGGACGTGAACGCCCCGCAGGTCGACGGAACGACCGCCCTGCACTGGGCGGCCTACCACGACGACCTCGATACGGCCCGGCTGCTGCTCGAGGCGGGCGCCGACGCCAACGCGGTGAACCGCTACGGCGTGCCGGCGCTGTCGCTGGTTGCCACCAACGGCAACGCCGACTTCGTGCGTCTCCTGCTCGACGCAGGGGCCGACCCGAACGTGGCGCTGCTGGGCGGAGAGACGGTGCTGATGACCGCGGCGCGCACCGGAAGCCTCGCCGCGGTGAAGGCGCTGCTGTCCGCGGGCGCCGACCCGGATGCTCGCGAGCGGCGGGAGCAGACCGCGCTGATGTGGGCTGCCTCGGAGGGGCACCTGGGCATCGTCAATGCCCTGCTCGACGCGGGCGGGGATGTGCACGCGTCTCTGAGGTCCGGGTTCACACCGCTGTTCTTCGCGGTGCGCGAGGGCAACATCGACGTCGTGCACCGGCTCCTCGAGGCAGGAGTGGATGTGAACGCGGTCCTCGAACGCGTGAAGGACGGTCCTGACGCTGCGGTCAACAACGCCAGCTACCGGCCGATCGACGACGGCATGAGCCCGCTGCTCTTTGCGGTCCGCAATGGCCACTTCGAGCTCGCGGTCGACTTGATCGAGGCCGGCGCCGACCCGAACGACCAGCGCAGCGGATTCGCTCCGCTGCACACGATGTCGTGGGTGAGGAAGCCGGATGCAAGCGACCGCGGCGACCCGCCGCCCATCGGGTCCGGCAGCCTGACCGGGCTGCAGTTCGTGCGCAAGCTCGCGGATCTGGGTGCGGACGTCAACCTGCAGCTCAACAGCGCCGTCCGTCCGCCGCACACCGCGTCGCGGCTCGGCATGGAGGGAGCAACGGCGTTCCTGATGGCCGCGGACAGGGCCGACGCGCCGTTCATGCAGTTGCTGCTGGAACTCGGTGCGGACCCGTTCATTCCGAACGTCGAGGGCTCCACGCCGCTGATGGCGGCAGCCGGGCTCGGCACCACGGCGCCGGAGGAGGAAGCCGGCTCGGAGGCCGAGGCGCGTGACGCGGTCGAGTTGCTGGTCGAGCTCGGCGCCAACCTCGACGCCGTCGACGACAACGGCGACACCGCGGTGCACGGCGCCGCGTTCGCCAGCTTCCCGACGGTGGTGCAGCAGCTCGCCGACTACGGAGCCGATATCCACGTCTGGACGCAGCCGAACGAGCAGGGCCGCACGCCGCTGTTCATCGCCGAGGGGTTCCGTGGCGGGCTCCCGCGGCCGTCGCGCGCCACCATCGAGGTGGTCACGTTCCTGATGGACGGCGCCGGCATTTCCACGGCCGGGCCGCGGCCGGAGCTCATCGACCAGTACTCGCTGCCCGCGCAGCAGCCGCAGCCGCCTCCGGCGCAGCCTGCCAAGCCCGAGGAGAAGCAGGAGAAGTCCGACCAGGCTGCCAAGGCGCAGCCGCAGGTGCGTTAGCCGCTCTTGCACGGAACTACAGCAAACGCCTCGGGCGGCTGGTCCGGTTCGACCACCGCCCGGGGCTTTTTCTTTGGGGCGGCCGCAGCAAGACCTCGTGCGCGATGGGTTGGAAGGATCATTTGGCGGGTGATGAGCGCTTGGCTGATGTGGCGGGTGGTTCGACGCTCGACGGATCAGAGCTCGGCGACGGTTGCGTGTTCCCGCTCGTTAGCGGCGCCACGGGGCCCATTCTGCGTCGACTGAGAGGCGGTCGCGCCCAGCGGCTCCTCGACGAAGATGACGTCGACCGCGAAGTCCATTCTCGCTGAGGTCAATGTGTGGCTAGGCGACGTTGGTCGCGCTTCGCACTTCCGCCGCAGCCCCGCACTGTCATCGGTCGGAAACGTCTCCGGCAACCGCTGCGTGATCTCGCCGGTGATTCCTTCCTGAACGCTCCCGCACGGCAGATTGGTTGATTCGGTGTTCGGATACTATACTGACCAGATGGGAGGACGCGAGACTTGACATTCATCAGGACATCTGAGTGGGCGACGCACAATGTAGAGATACGAGAAAAGAAACCTGATGGGGAATTGAGGGTTCTCGAGTACACCGGTGCGGGCGGAATGAGCCGCGATCTCTCGATAAAGGGCGTTCACGTAAAGAGGGGCGGTGCGTCCGTTCACAAAGTGCACGAAGACTTCGTCCTCAAGCCGAACGATGCGTTGTTCTTGAAACAATGGAACATATAACGACTGGTCCTCAAGTGCTGGGCTTCATATGTTCTCGGGCTTCTTTGGCGTCCAAGGGCCTCATTGTTTCTAACCTGAAGGTAGATCCAAATTACAGCGATACGCTTTACATCACCGTGTTTAATGCCGGCACTGGAAGTATTCCGCTCGAACCGGGATACCCTTTTTGTGCGGTCGTTTTCTGTCAGACTGACGGAGAGTGCCAGGGTGAGACCCGTAGACCGGACCCGGAGGGGATCTCTGATGGCTGGGCCGAGAAGCTGATCAAGGCCCGCCCGCATATCGTTACGGGAGTGATTACTTTCGTTATCAGTGTTGTTGGTAGTATCGTGGCAATGCTGGTGATGGGTTAGAGATGGACTGAGAGGCCAGGATGGAGGGTATGTGATATGTCAGAAAGACACCATAGCTCTAGAGATGATCCGCGCTACATGGCCCTGAGAAAAGGGATCGAACAGCTCAACCGGAATCAGTTGACGGTGCTTGTCGAGTCGGTGGAGTCTGGCGATCCCATGGTCGTTGACGGGTGCAACTATGATCCGGTGAGCCGCACTTGGTGTCCTCTCGCCGTCGCCCTGGAAGTTGAGCGCATTCTACGTGACGAAGGTATAACGGCTGCGACGGACGAAGAAGCCAAGGAGCATATTGTAAGAATTGGCACAAGAACGAACCCCGGGTTTGGCTTGAACCCGATGAGCGGTGTTGTCGGGAGCTTCTTCACTCGTTCTCGCAGAGACGACCTGCTGCAGGCATGTAGGGACGTGCTGGACGAGAGTACCTACTATAACGGAGGATACTGAAGGCGGAGAACGGGTAACGGCGTCGACGGTCTGCACGTACGAGTGGAGCCGGAACAGGAAACCTCAATGACGATTCAGACGCTTCTTCACCGCGTTCTTGCTGCAATCATGATCTTCCCCGCTCTCGGCGCCGCGCAGACCGAGCCGCCTGGATTCGTCATGTGGAGCGCGGCGGAGCTCGCGCAACGGAACGCGGCTCTTGCGGAGCAGGCACGCCCGGACGGCTCCGCCCGCGAGACGCTGGCCGACTACGGCAACCCGGGCGGCGCCCACCGGTTTCGCTTTATTCGGCGGGATGTCGATGGCATGCCCGAGCAGCACGCGAACATTGAGGACGTGGTGTTCATCCAGAGCGGGGCGGGCACGCTCGTGGTCGGCGGTGAGATGGTCGACCGGGCCGGCGCCAACGGCGAGTACCGGGGAAGTGACATAGCCGGTGGGGTGGAATATCCGGTCGGTGCGGGTGACGTTGCCCATATTCCGGCGGACACGCCGCACCGTTACCTGGTGCCGGAGGGCGGCCACCTGACTTACGTGCTGGTCAGGCTCCCGGCGTTCACCGGCGAGCCGGTGGCGCGCGCCGACACACCGGTGCTCGACTTCGAGCCGCCGGGGTTCGCGATGTGGAGCGCGGCGGAGCTGGATCGGCGCAACGCGGCCCTGGCGACCAGGATTCGCCCGGACCGCTCCGCCCGCGAGACGCTGGCCGACTACGGCAACCCGAGCGGCGCCCACCGCTTCCGCTTCATCCACCGCGATGCGGATGGGGTGCCGGAGATCCACGACGAGATCATCGACGTGGTGCTGATTCAGAGCGGTGCCGGGAGCCTACTGGTGGGCGGAGAGATGCTGGACCGGGACGGCAGCCGGGGCAGCGGCATCGCGGGTGGTGAACGTCATCCGGTAGCGGCCGGCGACGTGCTCCATATCCCGGCGCGAACGCCGCACGGCTACCTGGTGCCGGATGGCGGTCACGTCACGTACGTGCTTGTGCGGACCCCGGCATTCGTTCCGTAGACCGCGTGGAGCGCGGTTCCGGCGCCGGATCGCATCCGCTTCTACGGGATTACGTCCCACGGGCGCTCCCACGGTCGGAGCGGGCGTTGGCGGGCGAGGAGGGGCAGATCCTGCCGCTGCAACTCCAGGAGGATACGTACCTTTTCCTGGAGGGGCGCCTTCGATTGCTCCCGGTGCCAACGCCGCTTTCGTTGCAGGAGGTCCTTCACCTCGGCCGGCAGGTGATCAGGCATCGTTCGGGATCTCCGCCGCGATGGCGTGGGTGGTCAGGATCCGTCGCAGGCGCTCCCGGTCGGCGTAGAACAGGACAGCGGTCGCGCCGCCTACGGGGTACTGCGCTACGATTCGCTCGTCGCGCATCCGGTTCAGCACGCGGAAAGACATCGGCCAGCGAGCTCATCGCCGCCATCTACCGCCGGACGGCGTACAGGTGCGACGCTGTGCGCAGCAGCAGGGTGCGCCCCACCACAGCGGGGGAAGCGAGCGCCATTTCGCCGAGGACGTTTTTGCCGAGCACCGAGAAGTCCGGCCCGGCCGCGATGACGTAGGTGTCGCCGTCCTCGCTCAGGGCGAAGATCTTGCCGTTGTAGGCCCAGGGCGACGACGTGAAGGTCGCGCCGCGCTCGATGCGGACGCGGTCGTAGACCGTGCGGCCCGTGCGCGCGTCGTGGGCGGTGAAGAACCCCCGGTCGTGCAGCGTGTAGTAGATGCCCCGGTAGAGCAGCGGCGACGGGTTGTAGGACCCGATGCGCGGCTGGTACCAGCGGATGTATTCGTTGGCGCGCTGATTGGGCCCGAGGGTGATGTCGCCCTCGGCGCCCGGCAGCACGGCGTAGACCGGCCGGTGGTTGTTGCCGACGTAGCCGGAGCTGACGTAGAGGATCCCGTCGCCCGGGATCGGGGTCGGCACCGTCACGTTCGTCATGCGGCCCGCGAACCACCAGAGCAGTTTGCCGGACGGGTCGTACGACCGCACCTGGGTCTTGGCGACCGTCACGATCTCGGTGCGCAGGTCGTTGCGCCAGATGAACGGCGTCGACCAGGCGCTCACCTCGTCGCGCGCTACCCGCCAGTTCTGCTCGCCGGTGGCCGTGTCGAACGACGCCAGGTAGGACTCCTCGTCGTTGTCGTGCATCACGAGCACCTGATCGTCCAGCAGGGTGGGCGACGAGCCGGCGCCCCATCCCCACTGATCCATGTGGTGCTCCACCGGGCGGGACCAGACGAGGTTGCCGTCGAGGTCGTAGGCGAACAGGCCGAGATTGCCGAACAGGGCGTAGACCCGCTCGCCGTCGGTGACCGGCGTGGCCGACGCGAAGGAGTTTTTCGGGTGGATGGTCGACGCGACGAGGCCGGAATGCGCCGTGCGCTGCCAGACGAGCGCGCCGCTCTCCAGGTCGAGGCAGAACACCATCCAGTGATGGGTGCCCGGCGGCGGATCGGGCGGTGTCTCGTTGCCGGTTTCCGGCAGGTACAGCCCCGGCCGCGGACCCTGGTAGTCCTCCTCGGCGACCACCGACGTCACGAAGACGCGATCGCCCCGGACGATGGGGCTCGACCATCCCCGACCCGGGATCGGCGTCTTCCAGGCTACGTTCTCCGTTGCGCTCCAGATCTCGGGGAGCGCGGGGTCGTCGGCCACCACGGCCGTCCCCTCGGGTCCCCGGAACTGCGGCCAGTCGTCGGATGCGGTGGCCGTGTACGGCGCGAGCAGCAGAAGCAATGGCAGCGTCGTCCCCACCAGCCAACCGGAGTGTCCCTTCACCTTTGCCTCCCTGGCAGCCATCCTCTTCGGCGACAGGCTGCAGCGGCGTCCGCCCGACCGCCCGCAGTGCCCCGCGGCCGGCCGAGAATCAATTGTCCCGTGCGCCGTCGTTGATCCACCGCTTGATGATGTCGAGCGCCTCGTCCGTGATGAAGGGACCGTTCGGGGGCATTCGTGCGCCGACGATCCCCGCCCGGCCGTCGAGCTTGTGAATCAGGTAGCTGTTCTCTGCATCGCCCGGTTCGACGAGGTCCAATCCCACCTGGGTGCTCATCACATTCACGAGATTCTCGAACGAGCGACCCTCCGAGATGTCGAGATCGGCCTCAGTCACGGAGGGGCCGTGGTGCCCGACGCACGACGGATTGAACAGCTCTGTCTGAATACTAGACAACGTAGCCGTCAGAGTGCCCGTGGGCGGGGTCGTCGGGGTCGTGGGGGTCCTCGGGTTCCGCCGGGTCGGCGCCGTCGGAGAATCGCCGCCGCAGGCGACGAGTCCCAAGACGACCAGCAGCAGACAA
>VXME01000060.1 GCA_009861545.1 Acidobacteriota bacterium
CCCGCCCCCCCCCCCCCCCCCCCCCCCCCCCCCCCCCCCCCCCCCCCCCGCCACCGTGCATCGCGGAGGCGTCTACGTCTGCATCGAGGGCCCGCAGTTTTCCACCCTCGCCGAGTCGCGCCTGTACCGGTCGTGGAACATGGACGTGATCGGCATGACCAACCTGCAGGAGGCGAAGCTTGCGCGGGAGGCGGAGATGTGCTTCGCGACGCTGGCGCTGGTCACCGACTACGACTGCTGGCACCCCGAGCACGACGAGGTGACCGTCGAGATGGTCCTCGAGACGCTGCAGGCGAACGCCGTGACTGCGCAGAAGACGATCGCCGAACTGGTGTCGCAACTGCCCGATGATCGCGAATGCGAGTGCACGACGGCGCTGGCGACCGCGATCATCACCCGGCCCGAGGCGATTCCCCCCGAGACCCGCGCCGAGCTGGCGCCGCTCATCGGCAGGTACGTGTCATGAGCCAGGCGGTGCTGACGGTGGGTTCGGTCGCCTTCGACTCGATCCGGACGCCCTTCGGCGCGGTATCCCGCGTGGTCGGCGGCGCAGCGACCTTCTTCAGTATCGCCGCGTCGTTCTTCAGCGACGTGCGTCTGGTGGCGGTGGTGGGGGAGGACTTCGACGAGCGCCACATGCAGGTTTTCGGCGGCCGGCGTATCGACCTCGAAGGCCTGCAGCGCGTGCCGGGCGACACTTTCCGCTGGAAGGGGGAGTACAAGCTCGACCTGAACACGCGCGAGACGATCTACACGCACCTGAACGTGTTCGAGGACTTCTCGCCGCGCGTGCCGGAGGGCTTCCGTTCCACGCCGGTCGTGTTTCTCGCCAACATCCACCCGGCGCTGCAGCTGGAGGTCCTCGACCAGATCGAGGCGCCGCGGTTCGTCGCTCTCGATACGATGAACTACTGGATCGACGGGACCCCGGACGAGCTGCGCCAGGTGCTGCGGCGCGTGGACGCGGTGGTGATCAACGACGAGGAGGCGCGGCAACTGAGCGGGAAGGCGAACCTGGTGAAGGCGGCGCGCGAGATCCGCGCCATGGGTCCCCGGCGCGTGATCGTCAAGCGCGGCGAGCATGGCGTGCTGTTGACGCGGGGGGACGACTTCTTCGCCGCGCCGGGGTTGCCGCTCGAGGAGGTCTGCGATCCGACCGGGGCCGGAGACACCTTCGCGGGCGGTTTCATCGGCTACCTCGCCGCGGCGGGCGACCTTTCCGACGACGCGGTCACGCGGGCGGCCATCTGCGGCAATGCGCTGGCTTCGCTGTCGGTGGAGGACTTCGGTCTCGGCCGGCTGCTCACCCTGACCGACGAGGACATCCGGGCCCGCTTCGAGTCCTTTCGGCGCCTGACCCACTTCGATGCGCTCACGTTCTAGGCTGCTGCTCCGGGGGTTGTTCGGGGGCGTCGTGCTCTGGTGCGCGGCGCTGGCGGCGACGCCGTACGCGCTGCGGCATGACGCGACGGGGGGTGCGCTGGTCGCGGGCAGCGCCGTCTACCTCGTCGCGAGCGCCGTCTGCCATCAGCGCGCGGATCGGTCCTTCCATCCCTGGGGGGTGCAGCTCCCGGTGTGCGGGCGTTGTGCCGGACTCTACGCCGGGGCGCTGCTCGGCGTCTGCGCCGCAGGATTCTCGCGCCGGCGAAACTCCCAACGCGACCGGAGGGTCGCGCAAGGCGTCTGCGCGGTCCGGTCCTTCCGCGGCCGGACTGCGGGGCTCGTGCTGGCCGCGGCGGCGCTGCCGACCGCGGCGACCGTGCTGCTCGAGGCGGGGGGGCTGGTCGATCCCGGCAATCTCGGGCGCGCGGCGTCCGCGGTTCCGCTCGGCGCGGCCGCCTGCGCGTTCGTGGCCGGTGTGATTCGCGGAAAGGTACACTAGAGGTGATGCGCAACCGTCCGCAGTCGGCCGATCCGGGCCGCGTCGCCGCGATCTGCGCCGCCGCCTGGGCGTTGCCCGGCGCCGGACATCTCTGGCAGGGGCGTGTGTCCAAGGGAATCGTGTTCCTCGTGGCGCTGCCGCTCATGTTCATGATCGGGCTCGGTCTCGACGGGGAGCTGTTCGCCATCGATCCGTCGCAGCCCCTGGTCGCGCTGGCCGCTCTGGCCGATCTCGGCATCGGAGTCCCTTACCTGCTGGCGCTCGTATTCGGCGCCGGGGGCGGCGACGCGGCGGCCGGCACCTACGAGTACGGCAACACGTTTCTCATCGTCTCCGGTCTCCTGAACGTCCTGGTCGTCCTGGACGCGTTCGACATCGCCCAGGGCAGGAAGTAAGGCGGCGCGATGGCCAGCCATTTCATCCTGATGGTGCTGTTCGCGGGCTTCGTCTCGCTGGTCTTCTCCGTCCTGATGCGAGACGAGCCGGCCGAGCAGGCGCGTTTCGGCGGGGTGCTGTTCGCCGGCTTCGTGCTGGCGGCCACGGTGCTCGCCTGGCTGATGTACCCGTTCCCGCTATGACCGTCCGGCGCGGCGCAGGTCCGGGTCGGTTGCGCCGCCTGTTGTGGGCCTGGGGGCCGGCGGCCGGTCTGATGGCCGCCATCTGGTTCGTGTCCGGCACACCCTCGCCGCCGCGATTGCCCGGCTCGGTGTCCGACGTCACCGCGCACTTCCTGGCGTACGGCTCGCTCGGGGCGGCGATGCTGCGGGGCGTGGCCGGCGCGGAATGGCCGCGGGTCGGCGTCGGCGGCGCGCTCCTGGCCGCCGCGCTGAGCGCCGCCTATGGCGTGACGGACGAGCTCCACCAGTCGTTCGTGCCCGGCCGGACACCCGAGCTGCGGGACGTGGCGGCGGATGCACTCGGATCGGCGGCCGGCGCCGGGCTGGTGTGGGCGTGGAGTATAGTTCTTGCCGTTCGAGCCAGACGCCATGCCGGATGAGAACCTGACCATCGAGCGCGATGGGGCCGTGGCCGTGCTCACCGTCACGCGGCCCGCGGTTCTGAACGCACTGAACAACCGGACGATCATCGAGCTGGAGGCCGCGGTGAGTCGGCTGACCGCCGACGACGCGGTGCGGGTGGTGATTCTGACCGGCGCCGGGGACAAGGCGTTCATCGCCGGCGCCGACATTCGCGAGCTGGCGGAGTTGAATCCGGTCACCGCCGAGGCGCTGGCGGCGCGCGGGCACGCGTTGTGCCACGCGCTGGAGCGGATGGGCAAGCCGGTGATCGCGGCCGTCAACGGCTACGCGCTGGGCGGCGGTTGCGAGCTGGCCATGGCCTGCACGCTGCGCATCGCGGCCGACACGGCGAGGCTCGGCCAACCGGAGATCGGGCTCGGCCTGTTGCCCGGCTACGGCGGCACGCAGCGCCTGCCGCGGTTGGTCGGCGCCGGACGCGCGCTGGAGATGACCCTGACCGGCGATCCCGTCGACGCGCAGGAGGCCTGGCGGATCGGTCTCGTGAACCGTGTCGTGCCGCGGGCCGAGCTGATGGCGAGCACGATGGAGCTCGCGCAGCGGATCGCGGGCCAGGCCCCAGTCGCCGTGCGCTGCATCCTGGCGGCCGTCCGCGACGGACTCGGGATGACGCTCGCCGACGGGTGCACTCACGAAGCGAGCCTGTTCGGGCTGGCCGCCGCGACGAGTGACTGGGGCGAAGGTACGCGCGCGTTTCTCGAGAAGCGCCGGCCGCGGTTTACCGGCTCATGAGAGACACCCCTGTCATCGAGGGGGCGACCGACGCGTCGGGCTTGCGGGTCGGCCTCGTCGTCTCCGCGTACCATCGCGCGGTTACCGCCGGCCTGTGCGATGGCGCCCTGGAGGCGCTCCGCGCTGCGGGCGCCCGCAGCGCGGGGACCGAGGGCGCCGGCTCGGCGACGGTGATCGAGGTGCCGGGCGCTTTCGAGATTCCGCTTGCCGCGCGCCGGGCCGCGGAGTCCGGCAACTTCGACGCGGTCGTCTGTCTCGGCTGCATCGTGCGGGGGGAGACGCCGCACTTCGACTATCTGGCATCCGCAGTCGCGCACGCGATCGCCGCGGCGTCGCAGGCGACCGGCGTCCCGATGACGTTCGGGGTGCTGACGACGAACACGCTGGACGAGGCCGCCGCCCGCGCCGGTGACGGGCCCTCGAACAAGGGACGCGAAGCCGCACTGGCCGCCGTGCAGTTGGCCAACGTCCTCGGCTCGCTGCCGGAGTCGGGCCGGACCGGGGCGTGATTGGAGCATCCTGCCGTGCGGCGTCGCCGGACATGCCGGCGCACCGGTCCGACGAGAACGACGCAATGACGATCTCCCAGTTCTTCAGGGACCGCCTCGGCGCGCCCCTTGTCAACGCCAGGTGGTCGTGGGGGGCGATCTCGCCGTCGACCGGTCAGGTCTACCTGCGCGTCTGGGATGACGAGCGCGGTACGCTGAGAGGACGGCGCTGCGTCCGGATCACGGACGGCGAGTTCCCCGACACGGCCGACCCGGGTGACCGCGAGCGGCATGCGCACGTGCAGGAGATCGAGAGAGGCGTCAAGCCCTATTGCGTCGTTCTGACAGCCGTCGACCCCCGGGAGAGTCCGCGGAAGATCAAGTCCTTCGACGAGAGCGCGTTGCTGGTCGGCGGTGAACTGATCAAGGACGCCGAGGGGCGCTTCTGGCTGGAGGATGCGGGCCGGTGCCCGGTCCCGGCGCCCGGCGAGCAGCCTGAGGTTGCTTCCTCGGGGACGCCGCGCGAGGAGCGGCCGCGACTGGTGAAGCGCGTCGCTCGCGGCGTGCCGGAAGCTCCTTCCGACCATCCGGCGCGTCGCGAGCCGTCTCGCGCCGCCCGCGCGTCCGGAAGCCCGGCGGAGGGGCCCCCTGAGAGCCGCGGGGTGCGGAACGCACCCGGGCACGGGGCCCGCGGGCAGGGGACGGTCGCCGGAGCGCCAGGCGGGCGCCGGCGGGCCCGGGAGACGGCGCTCCAGTCGTTGCATCGGACTCTCGATACCCCGGAGGGCGTGTTCGGCGCCAGGGAGTCCCGAACGGACAACTCGCGCGAGCGCCACAGGGCTCGCGAGACCGCTCTGCAGTTGCTGTATCAGTGGGACGTCGGCCGCATCGGGGCCGGCGACCTCGACGACGCGCTCGACCTCTTCTGGACGGTGCATCCGGCGCCGGCCCCCCGCCGGGAGCTCGCGGTCGGCCTCGCCCGCGGCGCCGTGGCCGCGTTGCCGGAGATCGATGCGCTGATCGCGCGACACACCGACAACTGGCGGTCGGAGCGCCTGGCCGTCGTCGACCGGCTCATCATGCGTTTGGCCGTGTACGAGCTGCTGTTCGAACGGACGCCGGCGGCGGTAGTCATCAACGAGGCGCTGGAGCTGGCGAAGACCTTCAGCGGCGAGCGCGCGGTCGCCTTCGTCAACGGCGTGCTCGACGCCGTGCGGCGCGCGATCACGGAGGAGCGCGACCGGAGCAGCGCGCTGGGGACGTGATGGCAGAAGCCGGCGGGCGGCGTGACATGAGCGTCGGTGAACAGACGAGAACGCCCGGTGAGCCGGGACCGCAGACAGGCGACGCCCAGGCGTGGGCCGGCGTGCGTGCGGCTCTGGACAATCCCAAGGACCTCTGGAGAACAATAAAGGGTCTTGCCAAGGAGACCGGACTGGATCGCGAGCAGGTGGAGGATCTTCTGGTCCGATATGGGTCCGAGGTCGTTCGGCGAGAGGGGAAAAGCGGGCAGAGCCGTATTGCGTCGAAGGAGCGCCTCGACAAGTGGCGGCAAGGGCGTGCCACCCGGGGCGCGGTCACAGACGATGCCGCGCGGCGACCGATCAACGACGAGGAAGCGCTGGCCAGGGTGCGCAGGGTGCTCAAGAAGGCGCGCATGAGTGCGGAGTTTCCGCGTGGCCAGAGATCCATCAGCGGAATTCTGAAGGCAACCAGATTGCGCCGGGAGCTGAATGCCGAACAACGCCGGGATTATCTGGAAGCTCTCCTTGACGGGCAGCCGGACATCGAACGAATCGAACGGAAGAAGGACAGAGAGATTCTGTACGCGCTGAAGGAGCGTGGCAGCCTGGACGAGCGGGACCGGAGGAACGCGAACCACGAGGCGCTTCGGGCGCTGGGGGTCGAGCCGTACCCCGCCCGTTTCAACCGGTCAGACAATGTATCGGCGGTCGTTGACGTACACGAGGGTCGCTCCGGGGCGGAACTGGAGGACGAGCGTCCCGAGACGAGCACGGCCGGCCGCATCGTGGCAATCAGGAGCTTCGGGAAGGCGAACTTCCTGGTGCTGTCGGACGGGAAGTCGAGGCTGCAGGTCTACCTCCGGGAGGACTCCGTCAGCCCGCGCGACTTCAAGGTGTTCAGGCTACTCGACGTCGGTGACCTCGTCGGCGTCGAGGGCCGCATGTTTCGCACCCGGACCGACGAGCTGACCGTCTGGGCGAAGTCCCTGAGTTTCCTCGCCAAGTGCTTCGAGCCGCTCCCGGAGCAGTGGTACGACACCGACGTCGAGATCCGCTACCGCCAGCGCTATCTCGATCTGATCGTCAATCCGGCGTCCCGGCCGGTCTTCGAGACCCGCAGCCGCGTCATTCGGGCCATCCGCCGGTTTCTCGACCGTCGCGACTACCTGGAGGTCGAGACGCCGATGATGCAGCCGATGCCGGGCGGCGCGCTCGCCCGGCCGTTCGTGACACATCACAATGCGCTCGACCTGCCACTCTATCTGCGGGTCGCGCCGGAGCTCTACCTGAAGCGGCTCACCGTCGGCGGGATGGAGCGCGTCTACGAGATCAACCGCAACTTCCGCAACGAGGGGATCTCGACGCGGCACAACCCCGAGTTCACGATGCTCGAGTTCTACGAGGCCTACAGCGACTACGAGAAGCTGATGGACCTGACCGAGGAGCTGCTCGGCGCCGTGGCGGACGAGGTGCTCGACGGACAGGAATGCACGTACGACGGCGCGGTCATCTCGTGGCGCAGGCCGTTTGCGCGGCTTTCACTGCGCGGGGCAGTGCGCGGCGCCGTCTCGAAACGGCTGGGCCGCGACGTGTCCGAGGACGACCTCCGGGATCGGGCGAAGGTGACGGAACTGGCCCGCGATCTCGACGTCGACGTCGCGCCCGACGCCGGTCCCGGCAAGATCGCTTTCACGCTGTTCGAGGCGCTGTGCGAGGATGAGCTCGTGCAGCCGACCTTCGTCCACGACTTCCCGACCGAGGTCTCGCCGCTGTCGAAGCAATGCCCCGGCGACCCCGACACGGTGGAGCGGTTCGAGCTCTACATCGGCGGCATGGAGATCGCCAACGCGTTCAGCGAGCTGAACGACCCGGCGGAGCAGCGGCGCCGTTTCGAAGCCCAGTTGCGGGCGCGGGGCGCCGGCGACGAGGAGGCGCACGCCATGGACGAAGACTACATCCGCGCCCTCGAGCACGGCCTGCCACCCACCGGCGGCGAAGGCATCGGCATCGACCGGCTGGTCATGCTGCTGACCGACAGCCGGTCCATTCGGGACGTCATCCTGTTTCCGCTGCTGCGGCCGCTCGCCGGGTCGTAGTCAGGCATCCTCGAGCGGGGCCCATGAACCTGCCCTTCGAGCTCTACGTTTCACTTCGCTATCTCGTGGCGCGCCGCAAGCAGGCGTCCATGGCGAGCACGTCGCTCATCTCAGTGCTCGGCGTGACGGTCGGGGTCACCGCGCTGATCGTCGCGCTGGCCCTGATGACCGGGTTGCAGCAGGAGCTTCGGGACCGCATCGTCGGCTCGCAGGCCCACGTGTACGTCTGGAACGTGCTGGAAGGCGGCTTCGCGGACTACCGGGAGGCGGCTCGCACGCTGGCCGCGCTGCCGCGCGTGGAGGCTGCCGCGCCGGCGATTCCGGGCCGGGCCCTCGCCCGCAGCCGCCGCGGCGACGTCTTCATGAACGTCAAGGGCATCGACCCGGAGCTGGAGGCGGCGGTCACGGAGCTGGATACGTCGTTGAGCAGCGGAAGCCTGGCGGATTTGTCCGGCTACGACGGGCCGGCGCTCGGCGGCATCGTGATCGGCGAGGGGGTCTCGCGGGAGCTCGGCGCGTTCGTGGGGGACGAGATCACCCTCCTCACCCCGAGCGGCACGCTGTCGCCGATGGGGGTGCTGCCGCGTCCCCGCCGCCTCGCGGTGGTCGGCGTCTTCAGTCTCGGGATGTACCAGTACGACGCGGCGTACGGCTTCGTGACGCTGGACGCCGCCCGGCGGCTGTTCGGCAAGGACCGGGTCGAGATGATGCAGCTCCGCGTCGACGACCCCTATGCCTCGCGGGAGGTCGCCGACGCCATCCCGGAGCAGCTCGGCGACGCCTACATGACCGATGACTGGTCACAACTCAACTCGACCCTCTTCGAGGCGCTGTTCCTGGAGAAGATGGCCATCTCTGTCGCCATCGGCCTGATCGTGGTCGTGGCGACGCTCAACATCGTGTCGTCGCTGATCATGCTCGTCATGGAGAAGAGCCGGGACATCGCCATCCTCAAGACCATGGGCGCGAGCGCCCGCACGATACGGCGGATCTTCGTCCTGCAGGGGGCCGCCATCGGTCTGGCCGGGACCGCCGCGGGCGCCGCCGCCGGCTACGTCATCTGCACGGTCATGGATCGCTACCAGCTCCTGCGACTCCCGGTGGACGTGTACCAGGTGACCTACGTGCCGTTCATCATCGAGCCCTTCGACTTTGGCGTCGTCCTGCTGGCGGCGAACGCCGTCTGCCTCTTCGTGACCCTGCATCCCTCGCGCCGCGCGGCCGCCATCGAGCCGGCGGAGGCGCTGCGGTACCAGTAGGACATCGCGCCCGACCACCGCTGGCCATGCCTTTCCTGGACGTGCGCGGGTTGTCGAAGTCGTATTCCATGGGCGGGCGTACGCTGCCGGTGCTGCGCGATCTCGACCTGACCGTCGAGACCGGGGAGATGGTCGCGATCATGGGGGCGTCCGGGGTCGGCAAGAGCACGCTGCTGCAGCTTCTGGGCGGCCTCGACCGCGTTCGGGAAGGGCGGATCGAGGCCGCCGGCGTGGAGCTGACGGCCCTCGACGACGATGCCCTCACCGCGTTCAGAAACCGGCGCGTCGGGTTCGTCTTCCAGCTCCATCACCTGCTGCCGGAGTTCTCCGCCCTGGAGAACGTCGAGATGCCGATGCGCATCGCGCGGCGTTCGCCGGCGGAGTCCCGGGCGCGGGCGGAGGCGCTGCTGCGCGAGGTGGGGCTCGGAGACCGCCTCGCGCACCGGCCCGGCATGCTGTCGGGCGGGGAGCAGCAGCGGGTGGCCGTGGCGCGCGCCCTCGTGATGCGGCCGGCGCTGCTGCTCGCCGACGAGCCGACCGGCGATCTGGACGAGTCGACCGGCGCGGCGATCCACGGCCTGCTCCTCGACATGCACCGCGCGCACGGCCTGACGTCGGTCGTGGCCACCCACAACGAGCGGTTGGCCGCCGCGTGCGACCGCGTGCTGCGGCTCGCCGGTGGGGGGCTTTCCGCGGCTTGACGCGGCGCCTCGGCGGTCCGCGTGGCCGGTGCGCCGGTACCTTATAATCGATGCACAACCGAGACGCTGGCCACCACGCGTCGGAGCAGTCGACATGTTCGAGCGATACACGGAACGGGCGCGGCGTGTCTTGTTCTTCGCGCGCTACGAGGCGAGCCAGCTCGGCAGCATCTCGATCGAGACCGAGCACCTGCTGCTCGGCCTGATTCGCGAGGGCAAGGGACTGACGAGCCGCATCTTCGCCCGCTCGCGCCTGTCTCTAGAGAACATCCGCAAGGAGATCGAAGGGCGCACCGTCTTCCGCGAAAAGGTGTCCACGTCGGTCGAGATTCCGTTCAGCGCCGAGACCAAGCGCGTGCTGCAGTTCGCCGCCGAGGAGGCGGACCGGCTGCTCCACAACTACATCGGGACGGAGCATCTGCTGCTCGGCATCCTGCGCGAGGAGCGCTCCGTGGCGTCGACCATCCTCTCCGAGAAGGGGATGCGGCTCAACGCGGTCCGCGAGGACATCGTGCAGCTCCTCAACGAGAAGACCACGGTGACCCGCGTCAAGGAGACGCCGCTGCTGGCCGAGTTCAGCCGCGACCTGTCCGACGCGGCCATGAAGAACCGGCTCGACCCGCTGGTGGGCCGCGCCGTGGAGATCGAGCGGGTGCAGCAGGTGCTGTGCCGCCGGACGAAGAACAACGCCGTGCTCATCGGCGAGCCCGGGGTCGGCAAGACGGCCATCGTCGAGGGGCTGGCGCAGCGCATCGCTTTCGGCGACATCCCGCACTTCCTGGCCGACAAGCGGCTGCTCGCGCTCGACATCCCGCTGATCGTGGCCGGCACCAAGTATCGCGGGCAGTTCGAGGAACGCCTCAAGGCGATCATGAAGGAGCTGACCGAGAATCCGAACATCATCGTGTTCATCGACGAGTTGCACACGCTGGTGGGCGCGGGATCGGCGGAGGGCTCGCTCGACGCGGCGAACATCCTGAAGCCGGCGCTGTCGCGCGGCGAGATTCGCTGCATCGGAGCGACGACGCCGGCCGAGTACCGGAAGTACATCGAGAAGGACCGCTCGCTGGAGCGGCGGTTCCAGGCGGTGAAGGTCGAGCCGCCTACCGAGACCGAGGCGCTGGAGATCCTCAGCCGGATCAAGGACCGCTACGAGCGCTACCACCGCGTGGCGTACTCGCAGGAGGCGATGGAAGCGGCGGTCTACCAGTCGAACCGCTACATCACCGATCGTTTCCTGCCCGACAAGGCCATCGACCTGGTGGACGAGGCGGGGGCGCGCGCCAAGCTCCGGGCCGCGGGCTACAGCGAGGAATTCAGCGAGATCAACAAGAACATCCGCGTCGCGGTAGAGCAGATGGAGAGCGCGACGGCGCAGAAGGACTACGAACGGGCGCAGTTCTTCCGCGAGCAGGAGGTTCTCGCGCGCGAGAACCTGCAGGTGGTGCGCGAGAAGTTCGACGTCGAGGCGGGCGGCCAGCCCGTCGAGGTGGGCTCTGCGGACATCGACGACGTGGTGTCCAAGTGGACCGGTGTGCCCCTGACCACCATCAACCAGGACGAGAGCGCGAAGCTGCTCCGGATGGAGGACGAGCTGCACCGGCGGGTGATCAGCCAGGAGCGGGCGATCTCGGCGCTCGCGCGCGCCATCCGGCGATCCCGCGCGGGGCTGAAGTCGCCGCACAGACCGGTCGGCAGCTTCGTCTTCCTCGGACCGACCGGCGTCGGCAAGACGGAGCTGGCGCGGGCCCTGGCGAGCTTCCTGTTCGGCAGCGACACCGCGCTGGTGCGGTTCGACATGTCGGAGTACATGGAGAAGCACTCCGTCTCGAAGCTGATCGGGTCGCCGCCCGGCTACGTCGGCCACGACGAGGGGGGGCAGCTAACCGAGAAGGTCAAGCGCCACCCCTACTCGGTCGTCCTGCTCGACGAGATCGAGAAGGCGCATCCCGATCTCTTCAACATCCTGCTGCAGGTGTTCGAGGACGGCCATCTCACCGACGGCCTGGGCAATCGCGTCGACTTCAAGAACACCATCGTCATCATGACGTCGAACATCGGCGCCCGCCACATCCAGAAGAAGGCGGCGGTCGGCTTCCAGTCGACGAGCGCGCAGGAAGTGCAGCGCAGCGTGACGGACCTCGTGCTCGGCGAGGTCAAGCGGACGTTCAATCCCGAGTTCGTGAACCGGGTCGACGAGATCATCGTGTTCGAAGCGCTCACCGACGACGATCTGCGCGAGATTCTGCGGATGCTCGTCCGGCAGCTCAACGAGAACTTGGCCGGCCGCGACCTGCGCATCAACCTGGCCCCGGACGTCATCGACTGGATCATCGACCTGACCTGCAAGGACCGCTCCTACGGGGCGCGGCCCCTGCGGCGGGCGATCCAGCGGCACGTGGAGGACCCTCTGTCGGAGGAGTTGATTCGGGGGCGGCTGGAGTCCGGCGAGATCGAGGTCTATCTGGATGCCGGGGTGCTGGCCTACCGGGCCGCCGGCGAGGAGGTGGAGGGGCGGTGCCTCGTTTAGCAGGTTCATGCCGGCCGAAATCTGGTTCCGCACGTCCAAAATGCCGTAGAATCGTACGTAGTTCGTCTGTTACGCGGCGCTTGCCAGCCGTGACCGATGGGCGGGATGACGGGCCGGCACGGGCGGCGCCCCACGGGTGTACTTCAATGCAGGTGAATCGACCAACGGCACATCCGGAGCGGGTCGGCATGCGCGGCGCGGCCGCGGTTCTGGCTTTCTCGGCGGCATTATCAGTCGGCGTTGCACCGGCGGAGGGACAGCCTTCCATCTTCGGGACGCCGCAGCAGCAGGCGCCCTCCATCTTCGGCGGGACCCCCGAGCCCCCGCGGCCCTCGTTGCCGCCTCCCGATTCGCCGACGCTGCTCCGGAACATCGAGCTCCGGTTCCCGACCCAGGGAGGCGTGCCGGGCGTCGACCTCAATACGTACCTCTACTACATGGAGGTCGCGAAGCAGGTCAGCCTGCCGTCCCAGCAGAGGTGGACGCCCTACACGGACGAGACGGCCGAGCTCATCCTGGACGACTTCCAGCGCCTCTGGGACACCGGGTTCCTGAACGACCTGTGGATCGAGGTGGTCGACGACCCGTACCCGAACGGCGTGGAGGCCAAGCGGGTCATCTTCAACCTGGAGGAGCGCGAGCGGGTCAAGATCGTGACTTACGAGGGCTCCGAGGTGCTGAAGACCGAGGACATCCTGGAGAATCTGGAGCAGCAGGGCATCACGCTGCGGATGGATTCCTTCATCGACCCGGAGACGATACGCCGCGTCAAGGCCGTGATCCGGCAGGGGCACCAGGCGCAGGGGCACATGTTCGCGGAGGTCGATCACACCATCGAGGAGCTTCCGGGGGGGCCGAAGCTGGTCCGCCTGACGTTCCACATGACCGAGGGGCCGAAGGTCCAGGTGCACGAGATCGACTTCATCGGCAACGAGGCGATGAGTGATCGCCGGCTGCGCGGCCAGATGAAGAAGATCAAGCAGCGCTGGTGGCTCTCGTGGATGACCGGCCGCGGCACCTACAAGCCCGAGGAGTACGAAGAGGACGCGGTGGCCATCGAGGGCTTCTATCGCGACCGGGGCTACATCACGGCGCAGGTGGGCCAGCCGGAGCTCGATTACCTGGAGCTCTCGGAGGACGGCGAGACCCGCGGGCTGCGGCTGCGGATTCCCGTCGACGAGGGAGAGCGGTACCGCATCGGCGATGTGGACTTCGCCGGCAACGAGATCCTGCTCGAGAGAGGGCTTCAGCGGATCTTCGAGGATATCGAGCCGGGGGACTACTACAGCGAGGGCGACGTGCGGAAGGGCTTCGACGACGCCCGTGAGCTGTACGGCTCGCTCGGCTACTACGAGATGACCCTCGCTCCCGAGCTCGAGCCCCGGACCGAGGAGAGCGAAGCGGCGCGAGTCGCCGAGGCGGAGGCCGCTGCCGCGGCCGAGGCGAACGGGAATGGCAACGGGAACGGGAACGGGAACGGTGAATCGCACGTCGAAGCCAATGGGAACGGGAACGGCGACGGCGAGTACGTCGCTGCGCCGCGTCCGACCCGCATCGACGGCGACCCCGTCGTCGACGTCACCATCCGCGTGCAGGAAGGCGAGCAGTACTTCATCAACCGGATCGAGTTCGCGGGCAACCAGACCACGCACGACGAGGTGATCCGCCGCGAGCTGCAGGTGGCCGAGAACGCGGTGCTCAACACCGAAGCGCTCAAGCACAGCGTGCGGCGGCTCAATCAGCTCGGGTTCTTCGAGCCGCTCGAAGAACAGGGCGTCAACATCGAGAAGGTGGAGTCGGCCGAGAACGAGGTGAACCTCACGTTCGATCTGACCGAGACCAACCTGAACCAGTTGACTTTCGGGGCCGGCTACTCGCAGTTCGACGGCGTGTTCGGCCAGGTCTCGTTCCAGACGTCGAACTTCATGGGACGCGGCGAGACGTTCGGCGTCTCGGTGCAGCGCGGGCAGTGGGCCAACAACTCGCAGTTGTCCTTCACCCGGCCCTACAACTTCGGGCGTCCGATCTCTCTGGGAACGCAGATTTTCTCGCGGGAGATCGACTGGTTCAGCTTCCGGGAGAAGACGGTCGGCGGCTCCTCGACCTTCGGCATACCGCTGAGGCTGTTCACCCGCATGTTCGTGACCTACAGCCTGGAGAACTCCCAGGCCAGCATCAGCGAGTACCTGGGGCGCAACGTCGACGCGTCGTACCTGGCGGCGTACAACCCGTTCTTCGCGGACGCCCTGCTGCTCGGGAGCGACGGCAAGCGTACGGTGAGCAAGGTGACGCCGCAGCTCCAGCACAACACGGTCGATCACCCGATCTTTCCGAGCCAGGGAAAGAGCCTGTCGCTGGCCCTCGAGCTGGCCGGCGCCGGCGGCAACACGAGGTTCGTGAAGCCGATCCTGGAGGCCACCGTCTACCGGCCGCATACGGCTCGCACGATCATCGGCGCGCGCGTGCAGTACCGTCACCTGCAGGCGGGCAATCCCGAAATGATTCCGGTCTTCGAGCGTTTGTGGCTCGGCGACGAGTACTCGATTCGCGGATTCGACATCCGCCGCGTCGGCCCGACGCTGTCGGACGTCAATCCCGATGTCCCGAACAATTCGTACCAGGGACTGATCGTCATGGGCGGCAACAAGAGCCTGCTGCTCAACCTCGAGTACCAGTTCGTGCTCGGGGGGCCGGTACGGCTGGTGACCTTCTACGACGCCGGGCAGGTCCAGGACTTCGGTCGGGAGTTCAGCATGAACGACTTCCGAACATCGACCGGCGTCGAGTTGCGCTTCTTCATGCCGATGCTGAACGTGCCGTTCCGGCTGATCTACTACTACAACCCGCAGGTGGAAGGCATCTTCAACGATCGCTATCAGCCGCAGGAACGCCACGGATTCCGTTTCGCGATGGGCACGACGTTCTGACGACGCAACCGGGTCCATGCATTCGTTGTCAACCATCCAGGCCGCGCGCGGCTGGGGGTCGCGCGCCCACGAGGACTACCCGATGAGACTTGTTGTCCTGACGACGTTGCTCGCCGCTTTACTGTCCGGGGTCACCGCTGCGCCCGCGGCCGCGCAGGCCCGGTCTTCGCTGCCGTTCCCGGCCGGCACCAAGTACGCCTTCGTGGATCTGCAACGCGTCGTCGCCGAGTCGGTCCCCGGACAGAGCGCCAACGCACAGGTGCAGCAGTTGCTCGAGGCGAAGCGGGCGGAGATCGAAGCGCGGCAGGCCACGCTGCAGACCCAGATCGACGCCAAGAACCAGAGCCTGCTGAGCATGCAGCAGCGACTGGCGCAGGGCGAGACGGTCATGAGCCTCGAGGCCCGTCAGGGCCTGACGCGCGACATCGCCCGCCTGCAGGTCGACATTCAGCGCGACACGGAGGACGCCCAGGCCGAGATGCAGCGCGTCACCCAGGATGCCGACGCGGAGGTGACGGATCTGCAGCAGAGACTCCAGGTGGATCTGGACTCGAGGCTGGGTCCCGCACTTGCTTCGGTCGCGAGCGAGCGCGGGATCGATTTCATCCTGAACTCGGCCGGGCTGGTCTGGGCGAACCCGGCGCTCGACCTGACGCAACTGGTCATAGACGACCTGAACAGACGCTGATGGCACGCCGCAGGTCGTTTCCCGGCCGGCCAGTGCCGTCGATCGGATCGTCCGCCGGGTGGACTGCGGGTGTGCGGCCCTGTAGACTGGCGCCCGCGTTCACTTGAGCCGGACACACGTGCCTCTCGACATACCTGTCGTTCTCGATCGTCTCCGTCACCGCTATCCCTCCCTGCTCGTCGACAGCGTCGTCGAGCACGAGCCGGGCCGCCGCGTGCGCGCGGTGAAGAACGTCACCGTCAACGAGGAGTACTTCCAGGGGCATTTTCCCGGAAACCCGTTGATGCCCGGCGTCATGATGATCGAGACGCTGATGCAGGTGGCGACGTTGCTTCTACTCGGCCCGTCGAGCGACGTCCCCACGGGGCGGGCGGCGCTGCGCGGGGTGAACAACGCGAAGTTCCGCAAGCAGGTGTTTCCGGGGGACCGGCTGTGCCTCGATGTGACGCTCCGCAGCCGCGACGCGGAGGTGGCCGTCGTCCGGGGCGTGGCGACGGTGGACGGGCAGACCGTGGCGGAGGCGGAACTGCTGGTCGGCATTGAGCGGTCCGCCTACGTCGACAAGACGGCCAAGGTCCACCAGGACGCCGTGCTCGGCCCCGACACGGTCGTCGGCCCCCACGCCATCGTCGGGGCCGGCGTCAGAATGGGGCGCGGCTGCCGGGTGGGCGCGTCGGCCGTCGTGGACGGCGATACCGAGCTCGGCGACGAGTGCGAGATCTTTCCTTTCGCCTCCGTCGGGCTCATTCCGCAGGATCTCAAGTACGAGGGCGAGGAGACGCGCCTCGTCATCGGCCACCGGAACGTGATCCGGGAATTCGTCACCATTCATCGCGGGACGCGCGGCGGCGGCGGGCTGACCCTCGTCGGAAACGACAACGTGTTCATGGCCTACGCGCACGTGGCGCACGACTGCATCGTCGGCAACAAGACGATCTTCGGCAACGGCGCCACGCTGGGCGGCCACGTCGTGGTCGAAGACGAGGCGACGATCAGTGCCTTCTCCGGCGTCCACCAGTTCTGCCGCGTCGGGCGGCAGGCGTTCATCGGCGGCTACAGCGTGGTCACCATGGACGCGCTGCCGTACGGGAAGACGGTGGGCAATCGGGCGCGGCTGTACGGCGTCAACACCATCGGCCTCCAGCGCCGCGGCGCCTCGCCCCAGACCATCACCCAGTTGAAGCGGGCCTTCCGCTATCTGCTGCAGTCCAAGCTCAACACGACGCGGGCGCTGGCCCGCATCGATACGGACGAGAATCTCGACGGCCACGAGGTTCGCTACCTGGTCGAGTTCATTCGGACATCCAGGCGCGGCGTCAACCTGCGCCGTCCGGCCAGAAGGGTGGAGCCGGTCGTGGTCGAGGAGTAGCCCGCAACCTCGAGCCGTCCATGCGAATCGGCCTGATTGCAGGCAACGGCCAGTTTCCGTTTCTGGCGCTCGACGCGGCCCGCAGCCTCGGCCACGACGTCACGGTGGTCGCGATACGGGAAGAAGCGGATCCTTCGATCGAAGCGGCGGCCGCCGCGGGTCGGCCGGCCGCGTTTCACTGGGTCTCGCTCGGCCAGCTCGGCCGTTGCATCGACATTCTGAAACGCGCGAACGTCACCCGGGCGCTGATGGCGGGGCAGGTCAAGCACACCCGCATATTCTCGGGCATCGTTCCGGACCTCACCCTGCTGTCGGTGCTCCGGCGGCTGAGGACCCGCAACACCGACGCCTTGATCTCGGCGGTGGCGGACGTGCTCGGCACGCACGGGATTCAACTGGTCGACTCGACCGCGTTTCTCGACCCCCTTCTCGCGCGATCCGGCACGCTCACCGAGCGGGCTCCGAACGACGAGGAGCGCGGCGACCTCGCATTCGGCTACCGGATGGCGGATGCGATCGCCGGACTCGACATCGGCCAGACGATTGCCGTACGGCAGCGCGCCGTCGTGGCGGTCGAGGCGATGGAGGGCACCGACGAGGTCATCGCCCGAGCCGGACGGTTGGCCGGAGCCGGGTTCTGCGTCATCAAGGTCGCGAAGCCGAACCAGGACATGCGTTTCGACGTGCCGGTGATTGGCGTTCCGACGATTGAGGCGCTTCGCGCGGCCGGCGCCACCGTGCTGTCGGTCGATGCGCGTCGTACGGTGGTGCTGGACGGGGACCGCGTGTTCGAGGCCGCGAACGGCGCCGGCGTGTCGGTGGTGGGTCGGGTCGTCGGCGCGGGGGCGCCACCGGCATGAGGGAGCCGGCCTTCCGCGCGGCGGTGGTCGGCGTCGGTCATCTGGGTCGCCACCACGCCCGCATTCTGGGCGCGGCCCCGGGGGTCGATCTCGTCGCGGTGGTCGATGTCGACCTGGAGCGGGCGCGGGCGGTCGCCGCCGACGTGGGTACGGTCGCGTTGCCTACCGTGGGCGAGATCGAGCCTCCGGTCGACGGGGTCGTGGTGGCCGTGCCTACCCGGGATCACGTCCGTGTCGGCCTGCCGCTGCTGGAGGCCGGCGTCGCGGTGCTGGTAGAGAAGCCGATCGCCGCGTCGATTGCCGAGGCCGACCGTCTGATCGCGGCCGCTGCCGCCTCGGGCGCCACGCTGGCGGTGGGGCACACCGAGCGGCACAACCCCGCGGTCACCGCGGCGCTGCCGTTGATTTCGGCTCCGCGCTTCATCGAGGTGCACCGCCTGGCGAGCTTTCAGCCCCGCAGCCTCGACATCGACGTCGTGTTCGACGTCATGATTCACGATCTCGACGTCGTGCTGTCCTGCGTCGGTTCCGAGCCGATCTCGATCGAGGCGGTCGGCGTCCCCGTGCTCAGCCCGCGGATCGATATCGCGAATGCCCGCCTGCGCTTCGCGAACGGTTGCATCGCGAATCTGACGGCCAGCCGGATCAGCCGGGATCGGGTCCGCAAGCTGCGCGTGTTTCAGCCCCACGCGCTCGTCTCGGTAGACTATGCGGAGCAGCAGGTCGAGACCTGGAAGGTCAAGAAGGGCAAGGGCGAGCGGATGGGCATCGACGGAGGACGGGTCGAGGTGAGGAACGCCGAGCCGCTCGAGCGGGAGTTGGAGGACTTCGTTCGCGCCGCGCGGCGCCGGACGTCTCCGCGCGTGACCGGCGCGGACGGCCGGCGGGCGCTTGCCGTCGCCCAGCGGATCGCGGACGCCATGACGGCCGGCGGCGATCCGTCGCCGGTGCACGGGGCCGCATGACCGCCGCATCCCGGTTCGAGGCGATCGGCGACAAGGTGCGGGCCGGCGTGCCGCTCTCCGCGTCGGAGATTGCCGCGCTGTCGGAGACGCGCGATCTCCTGCGACTCGGAGCGCTGGCCGATGAACGGCGACGCACTACGCGCGGCGACCACGCCACCTTCGTACGCGTTGCGGAAGTGCCGGCGACGGGAATCCCCGTGGAATCCGTTTCCCGGCCGGCGGGTGAGGTGCGTCTCGCCGGGTGCCCTGCCGCCGCGAGCCGCGTCGTGGAAGCGGTTTGCGCCGCCGTGCGCGCGGCGGGCGACGTGCCGGTGAGCGGCTTCGCGCTCGACGAGCTCGTGGACCTGTGCGAGGGCGATGTTGCGCGCTTCGACGATCTGATCGCCGCGTTGCGAGCCGCGGGGCTGGCGTACGTCGCCGAGGCGCGCGTCGAGCGCACCGCGGATCCGGCGTGGATCGCCCGCGCGGCGGCGGGCGGCGTGCCGGTGGCGCGTTGGACCGTGGATTCGTCGCTGGCCGGCGGCGAGGCGCTCCGGCGCGTAGCCGGCTGGGGCGCGGATGTTTCCGTGTCGGTCTTCGCACCACTTCCGCGCGCCTCGTCCGAACGGCCCTCGACCGGCTACGAAGACGTCCGGCAGGTTGCGCTGGCGCGCCTGCTGGTCGACAATACCGAGTCGATCCAGGTGGATTGGCGACGCTACGGACCGCAATTGGCGCAGGTGGCGCTGACGTTCGGTGCGGACGACGTCGACGGCGTCTCGCCGAGCGACGCATCGCAGCACGGGCTCCGTCGTGCGCCGCTGGAGGAAATCACGCGGAACATCCGCGCGGCGGGACTGGTGCCGGTCGAGCGGGACGGCCGTTTCCGGAAGCTGCGCACGCATCAGCCATGAGTGCCATCCGTGTCGGAGTCGTCGAGTACCTCAATGCAAGGCCGCTCGTCCACGGGCTGGATGCGCGTCCGGATCTCTTTTCGCTGCGGTACGACGTGCCGGCGCGTTGCGCCGCCCTGCTTCACGACGGGTCGGTCGACCTTGCGCTTCTGCCGGCCATCGAGTACCTGCGGCGGCCGGACTATCGGGTGGTGCCCGACATCGCGGTGGCGTCCACCGGTCCGGTGGCGTCTGTGGCGCTCTTCACGACCCGGCCAACGGCGGCCATCCGTTCGATCGCCATCGATTCGAGCTCGCGCACGGCGGTGGCGTTGCTCCGCGTCCTCTGCGCGGAGTGGTTCGAGATCGAGCCGAAGTTCGTCACGATGCATCCGGACCTGCAGGCGATGCTCAAGCGGTGCGACGCGGCTCTGCTGATCGGCGACATCGCGCTGTTCACGGAGCACGAGACGGTGGTCGACCTCGACAAGATCGACCTGGGCGAGGAGTGGGCCGCGATGACCGGCCTGCCGTTCGTCTGGGCCTTCTGGGCCGGTCGCAGCGACGTGGTCGAAGCGGAGCACGTGCAGGCCCTGCGCGCCGCACGCGATGCGGGCGCCGCCGCGATAGACGACGTGGTGGCCGCGCATCCGCCTGCGGATGAGGAGCAGTCCGAGGCGGCGAGGGAGTATCTGCGGAAGAACGTGCAGTTCACTCTGACCGAGGAGGGCCGATCCGGCGTGAAGCGGTTCTACGCCGCCGCGGCGGACATCGGCATCGTGCCGCAGGCCGGCGCCCTGCGGTTCTTCGACGCATGACGGAACGTCTTGTCGACGGCGCCGTGCAGCGCGTGCTCGACGGCGGGCGTCTCGATGCCGCCGAGGCCCTCGCTCTCTATACCGACCTGCCGACGCACCGGCTCGGACAGTTGGCCGACGCCGCGCGGGCCGCACGGCACCCGGACCGAGTCGTCACCTACATCATCGATCGCAACGTCAACTACACGAACGTGTGCGTGGCCCGCTGCAACTTCTGTGCGTTCTACCGGGAGGTCGGCGCCGGCGACGGCTACGTGCTCGGATTCGACGAGATCTTCGCCAAGATCGACGAGACCGTCGCGGTCGGCGGCGTGCAGCTCCTGCTGCAGGGCGGCCACAATCCCGACCTGCCCCTGCGCTGGTACGAGGACCTGTTCAGGGCGGTCAAGGCGCGTTATCCGGACTTCAAGCTGCATGCGCTCTCGCCGCCGGAGGTCATCCACCTGTCCCGCCTCTCGCAACTGCCGGCGCGCACCGTCATCGACCGGCTGGTGGCGGCGGGTCTCGACAGCATTCCGGGCGGCGGGGCCGAGATCCTGGTCGATCGCGTACGCAAGCGGTTGAACTGCTACGGCAAGGCGACCGCGGCGGAGTGGATCGACGTGATGCGGCACGCCCACGAAGCGGGCCTGCGGACCACCGCGACGATGATGTACGGTACGGTCGAGCGGCTCGACGAACGGATCGAGCACCTGCTGCGGCTGCGGGAGCTGCAGGATGCGACCGGCGGCTTCACCGCATTCATCACCTGGAGCTTCCAGCCGTCGAACACCGAGCTGGGGGGCGCCGGCGCCACCGGCGTCGAGTACCTGAGAACCCTGGCGCTCGCCCGGCTCGTCCTCGACAACTTCGACAACCTGCAGGCTTCCTGGGTCACGCAGGGCGGCAAGGTCGGCCAGTTGAGCCTCGCCTGCGGGGCCAACGACATGGGCAGCGTGATGATCGAGGAGAACGTCGTGCGCGCCGCCGGTGCCGCGTACTGCATGGACGAGGTGGAGATCGTCCGCAACATCGAGGACGCCGGCTTCGTCCCGAAGCGTCGCGACATGCAGTACAGGGTGCTGGGCGACCCCATCTTTCGCGAGCGGCAGGTGCCGCGCATGACCGAGCTCGCCACCGCGCGCGAGGCGGGCGACGCGTCCGTGCCGGCCGAGCTGGATCGCTATCCCGCACGGAGTCTGGCCGGCAAGCGGCGCCGGCAGCCCGTGGCGTAGCCCGGCCCGTGCCCCGGATCCGCTACCGCGCCCGCTGGCTGGCGCCCATCGCGTCCCCCCCGCTGGAGGACGGCTGGGTGGACGTCGACGGGGGCGTCATTCGCGCCGTCGGCGCCGCGGCGGACGCCGGCAGCGACGCCGCGGACCGGGAGGTCGACCTCGGAAGCGTCTGCGTGCTGCCCGGCCTCGTCAATGCCCATACCCACCTCGAGCTGTCCGGGCAGCGGAGCGCCGTTCCGCCCGCCCGCTCGATGCCGGCCTGGGCGTCGGCGTTGATGCGCAACCTGCGGGAAGAGCCACCCGGCGCGGAGCAGGCGGCAATCGTCGCGGCGGTCGCCGAGCTGCGCCGGGCCGGGACCGCGCTGGTCGGCGACGTCACCAATACGCTGGCGTCGCTGGCGGCGCTGGAGGCGGGCCCGGTGGAGGCCGTGGTCTTCCACGAGTCGCTCGGCTTCGACGTCGCGGGTGCGGCCGCCGCGGCGGCCGCGGAGCGCCTCGACCGGCTGGTGTCCGAACGCGGGGACGAACGGGTGCGGGTCCGTCCCGCGGCGCATGCGCCCTACTCGGTTTCTCCCGCGCTCTTCCGGGCGCTGGCCGCCGTTGCCGGGCCGCGTTCGGTGCACCTGGCCGAGTCGCGCGAAGAGTGCGAGTTCCTGCGCGCGGGGACCGGGGCCTGGCGGGAGATTCTGGACGCCCGCGGCCGGTGGGATCCGGAATGGCGGCCGCCGGGGTCCGGGCCGGTGGCCTACCTGGACGCGCTGGGCTGGCTTCGGGATGACTCGTTGCTGGTTCACGGGGTGCAACTGCAGCCGGACGAGATTCGCCGCGTGGCCCGGTCCGGCGCCACCATCGTGACCTGCCCGCGGAGCAACGCCTGGACCGGCGCCGGCGTCCCGCCCGTGCGGGCGTTCTACGCGGCCGGGGCGTCGGTGGCGGTGGGCACGGACAGCCTCGCCAGCGCGCCCGATCTGAACACGTTCGCCGAGCTGGCCGAGGTCCGCCGTCTCGCGCCGGAGGTCCCGGCCCGGCGCATCCTGCGCAGCGGCACCCTCGACGGGGCCGCCGCGCTCGGCCGGGGGAGGACGCACGGAGCCATCGAGGCGTCCCGCCGCGCGGCGCTGATCGCCGTCGAGACGCCGGCGACCGTACGGGATGTGGAAGAATATCTGTTGACGGGGATCGAGCCGGAGCAGATCGCCTGGCTCGATGGGGGGGACGCGGGCCGCGGCGCGCCGGCCGGCTCCTGAATCGACCGCCGTCGCGCGATTCCCGGAGCAGGCATGCTGTCTCGACTGCGGACCTACGCGTCGTTCATTCGGTTCAGCCACACCGTGTTCGCTCTGCCGTTCGCGTTGACCGGCGCGATGCTCGCCGGCCTGGAGACCGACCTGACCTGGCGTCGGGCCGGCTGGATCGTGCTGGCGATGTTCACCGCGCGGACGGCGGCGATGGCCTTCAACCGCCTCGTCGACGCGCACTACGACGCGCTGAATCCGCGCACGCGCGAGCGCGAGATTCCGCGCGGTCGGGTTTCCCGCCGGGAGGCGGCAGCCATCGTCGTCGTGGCCGCGACGGCGTTCGTGGCGGTCACGTATCCGCTGGGCGCGGTCTGTTTCGCGCTGTCCCCGGTGGCGCTCGCCATCGTGTTCTGGTACTCGCTGGCCAAGCGCCACACCACCTGGACGCAGCTCTTTCTGGGACTGGCGCTCGCCGTCGCCCCGGTCGGCGGGTGGCTGGCGGCGGGCGGCGGCTGGAGCTGGACGCCGTGGTTGCTGGCGGTGGCCACCGGGGCCTGGGTCGCGGGCTTCGACATGATCTACGCGTGCGAGGACGTCGGTTTCGATCGCCGCCACGGCCTCCGGTCCATTCCGGCCCGGTTCGGGGTGGAGCGGGCGCTGCGCTTCTCGCGCCTCTCGCACGTCGTGACCGTCGCCGGACTGGCCGCGCTGGCCTGGCTGGCGCCGTTGGGCCCCGTCTATCTGGCCGGGGTAGCCGGGGTGGCCCTGCTGCTGGCGTACGAACAGTCGCTCGTCAGTGCCGCCGATCTGTCGCGCGTGAAGCAGGCTTTCGATCTGAACGGGTACGTCGGCATCCTCTATCTGGCCGCCACCGCCGCCGCCATCCATGTCGGATAAACCGTCGCGTGTGGCGGTCGGGATCACGGGTGCGAGCGGCGCCCTCTACGCGGTTCGCACGCTGGCGGCGTTGCTGGCCGCGAACGTGCGGGTGGATCTCGTGGTGTCGGATTTCGGGCGGCGCCTGCTGGCGGACGAGCTGGGGCCGGACGCCGCGGTGGATCGACTCGGCTCCTATCTGACCGCGCGTTACGGGGTGGCTTTCGCGTCCGACGCGCTGGCCGTCCACCGCAACCGGGACGTCGGGGCGGCGATCGCCAGCGGCACCTCGCCCTGCGAAGCGATGGTCATCGTGCCCTGCTCGATGAAGACGCTGGCGGGCGTGGCGCACGGATTGTCCCGCAACCTGATCGAGCGGGCGGCGGACGTTGCGTTGAAGGAGCGGCGCCCCCTCGTAATCGTGCCGCGCGAGACGCCGATGAGCCTGCCGCAACTCCGCAACATGGTGCTCTGCGCCGAGGCGGGCGCGCACATGCTGCCGGCGATGCCCGCCTTCTACCAGCGCCCGGACACGCTCGACGACCTCGCCGACTTCATCGCCGGGAAGATCGTCTCGTGCCTCGGTTTCGATCAGGACCTCTTTCCGGCATGGACCGGGTGATCGACAAGACGCCGGATCGCATCGCGGCGATGTTCGACGCCATCGCGGGGCGCTACGACCTGCTGAACCACCTGCTGAGCGGTGGTCTCGACCGGCGGTGGCGGGCGCGCGCCGTCGGCGCGTTGCGTCTGACCGGCGAAGAGACGGTTCTGGATCTGTGCACCGGTACCGCGGACCTTGCCATCGCGCTGCGCCGCCCGCGCAAGGGCGCGTCGCGCGTCGTGGGCATCGACTTCGCGGGCCGCATGCTGGAGCACGCCGCCCGCAAGCTCGACGCACTGGGCATGGGCGGCCGGATCGGACTGGTGCGGGGCGATGCGATGTGCGTGCCGCTTCCGGCGGCCTCGGTCGATGCGGCCGCGATTGCGTTCGGCATTCGCAACGTGGAGGACCCCCGCCGAACGCTGGCGGAGCTGCATCGCGTGGTCCGGCCCGGCGGCCGCATCGCCATCCTGGAGTTCGGGATGCCCACCCTGCCCGGACTTTCCTCGCTCTACCGTTGGTACTTTCGCCGCGTGCTGCCGTGGGTCGGGCGCTTCGTCTCGCGGCACGACAGCGCCTACGCGTATCTGCCGGCGTCCGTCGGCGCGTTCCCGAGCGGGGCCGAGTTTCGCCGGTTGCTCGACGACGCGGGCTTCGTCGATACGACGGCGGTCCGGATGCTGCTGGGCGTCGTTTATCTGTACGCTGCGACCCGCGCGCCGGCGGCGGAAGCGCGCGAGGGTAGTCGCGGACTATAATCGACTGGGCGCTTCATGATCTTCGACTTCGAGGACCGTTACTTCGACACGCCCACGATCGAAGCGGCGATGTCGTGGCGCGAGCAGGTCCTGCTGTCGGTCCTCGCCCACGCACTGGTCGTGCTGCTGGTGCTGTTCGTGCCGCAGCTTCCGTTCGTGCAGGAGGCCGAGGCGCTCCGGTTGGCCCGGCTTGCGGAGCTGCAGGAGCTTCAGGAGCAGCAGCAGCAGCTCGCGCTGGCCGCGGACGAGAACCGCACGTTCGTCTACATCGAGCCGCTCGTCGACTTCGAGGCCGACCAGGCCCCGAATCCCAACGCGCCGTTGTCGGACCGGGATCGCATCGCGCAGTCGCCGACGGCCGCGGACGACCCCCTCAACAATCTGCCGAACGCCGACGGCAACTCGATGCGGTTCGTGGAGAGCGAGGATCCCTCCGATGCCCTCGAGCCGGATCGCGCGGTCGACGCCGCGGAGGCGGCGAACCGGGAGGAGTCGGCGGCCGAATCCCGATTCGAGGACGCGAGCGGCGACGTGCCCGACGCGGAGACGGCGGATGCATCGCGGGCCGCCGACGCGCTGGGGGAGGACGACGGCCGCCTGCCGGACGATCTGGTGGAGCAGTTGCTCGCCGACGGCGCCCTGAGCCTGCCCGGCGGCGGCGAGCCGGATCCGGACGACTTCGATGCGGACGCGGATCGGCCGGCGGACGGCCTGCTCGGGCGCGCCATGCGCAATCTCGACCGCTATGCCCGGCGTCAGACCTTCAACAACCAGCGCGGGCGCGTGGATCGGCAGGCGCCGTTCATCCAGTTCGACTCCAAGGGGGCCGACTTCGGCCCGTGGATCCGCCGGTTCGTGGCGCAGGTGTACCGCAACTGGTTCATGCCGTACGCCATCATGTCGATGCACGGCAACGTGGTGCTCACGTTCAACGTGCATCGCGACGGGTCGATCACGGACCTGAGCGTCATGAAGCCGTCCCGGGTCAGGGCTTTCACCAACTCGGCGTTCAACGCCATCTCCACGTCCAACCCGACCTATCCGTTGCCGGACGACTATCCGGACGACACCTGCTTCTTCACCGTCACGTTCTACTTCAACGAGTCTCCGCCCGCCTGAGACCAACACGCCGCGGAGCGTACGAACATGCCCTCGCGCCTGCAGCAGATCGGTTGGGTTCTGTTCCTCGTCGGATTGATCGTCTGGGTCCTGATGCGGTGGTCGTGAGCGCGCCGGCGCGGCCCTGCCTCGTGGCCGTCGTGGGACCGACGGCGACCGGCAAGAGCACGCTCGCCGTCGAGCTCGCGTTGCGGATCGGCGGCGAGGTCGTCAGTTGCGACTCGACGGCCCTGTACCGCGGCTTCGACATCGGGACCGACAAGCCGTCGCCGGCGGCGCGCTGCGGGGTGCCGCACCACCTCATCGACGTCGCCGAGCCGACGGCGAGGTATTCGGCGGCGCGCTACGCCCGTGAGGCGGCCGACGCCGTGCGCCGGGTGACCGCCGCGGGCCGCGTCCCGGTGCTCGCGGGGGGCACCGGCCTCTACTATCGCGCGCTGACGCGCGGCCTGTGTCCCGCGCCGGCACGCGACGACCGGCTGCGTGCGCGGCTCGGACGCGTCGCCGCACGGCGCGGCGTCGAGTCGCTGCATCGTTGGGTGGCGCGCGTCGATCCCGACTCGGCGCTGCGCGTGCAGCCGCACGACGAGAAGCGGCTCGTGCGGGCGCTCGAGGTCTACCTGCTCACGGGACGCACCCTGACCGCTCACTTCGCCGAGACCCGCTCCGCGCTGGAGGACTACGACGTGCTGCCGTTCGCCCTGCGCCTGCCGGCCGAGGAGATCGCCCGGCGCGTCGCACGGCGGGTCGAGCGTCAGTTCGAGCGCGGCGTTCTGGACGAGGTCCGCCGGGCGCTCGCGGCCGGCGTGCCCGAGGATGCGCATCCCTTCGGCGGCCTCGTGTACCGGCAGGTTCTGGAACACCTGCAGGGTGTGCGCGACGAGCCGGCCACGCGTGCGCTGATAGTGCAGGAGAACCGCCGCTACGCGCGGCGCCAGTTGATCTGGTTCCGAAAAGAACCTAACCTACGCTGGATTCAACGGCCCGGTGAGCATCCCGGCGCACTGGCCGAGGTCCTGACGGCGCTCGGCGCGTATTCCACACGCTTCGCGCCCTCTACTGCGAATCATGTCGACCCCCGCTGATCGTCAGTCCGCATCGAACCTGCAGGACGTCTTTCTGAACGGCGCTCGGCGCGAACGGTTGCGCGTGACGGTGCGCCTGATGGACGGCACCGAGGTGTGCGGCCGCATCAAGAGCTTCGATCGCTACGCGCTGCTCGTGGAGCACGATGAATCGGACGTGCTGCTCTTCAAGCACGCGGTGGCGACCATCCGGCCTCGCGCCAGCGCCGGTCCGGACCCCGCCGCGGGGGGCTGATGGCGGAGCCCGGTTCCGACGACTCGCTTCGCCGGCAGCTCGAAGCGCGCGAGCGAGCCACGTTGGGGCCTGCCGCCGCACTCAGCAGTCGCAGCCGCGGCCGCCTGCGGCCCGAGCCGGATGATCCGATCCGGCCGGTGTTCCAGCGGGACCGCGACCGGATCGTCCACTCCAAGGCGTTCCGTCGTCTCAAGCACAAGACGCAGGTGTTCCTGGCGCCGACCGGCGATCACTACCGGACCCGCCTGACGCACACCCTCGAGGTGTCGCAAATCGCCCGGACCATCGCCAAGGTGCTGCGGCTCAACGAGGAGCTGACCGAGGCCATTGCGCTGGGCCACGACCTCGGGCACGCGCCGTTCGGGCACGCCGGCGAGCGCGTTCTGACCCGCCTGTTTCCGGGCGGCTTCAACCACTACGAGCAGAGCCTGCGCGTCGTCGACGTCCTCGAGCAGAACGGCGCGGGGCTCAATCTGACCTGGGAGGTGCGCGACGGGATCAGCAGGCATTCCAAGGGCAGGCATGGAGCTCCGGTCGGCGTCGAGCCTGCCCTGCGCGCCGCGACCCTGGAGGGGCAGGTCGCCCGGGTGGCGGACCTGATCGCCTACGTCAACCACGACATCGACGACGCGGTGCGGGCCGGCATACTGCGGGTCGAGGCCCTGCCGGCCGCACCGATCGCCGCGCTCGGCGCGACGTCCTCCGAGCGGATCGGCTGCCTCGTGGCGGACGTCGTGCGCGAGACCCTCGCGCGGGAGGGCGAGCCGGAAGTGGCGATGAGCGCCGAGGTGCTGCAGGCGACGCTCGACCTGCGGGCGTTCCTGCACGCCGAGGTATACGAGAACGACGCAGCGGTCGCCGAGTTCGCCAAGGCGTGCGGGATTCTCGAAGGCTTGTGGGAGAAGGTGCGGGAGAGGCCGGCGCGCTTCCTCGATGCCCGGACGGTGGAGCGCGACGGTCTGGACGTCGCGGCGAAGGACTTCCTCGCGGGGATGACGGATCGCTTTGCGATCGGGCTGTTCGAGCAGATCTTCGTGCCGCGGCCCTGGAGTCGGGGCGGGGTCGACGCCGAGCCGGGTAGAGCCGATGTGATATAGTGCGTGGTTCGGTCGGAAGACGGAAGGAGCAGCCGGGGTGGTGTCCATGCGCTTGGACCTGCGTGAAGTTCGCGGTCCCGCGCACCGGGTCGATCGCAGCTTTCCCGCCTCGGCGTTCGGTCCGGAAGAGGCGTTCGCGGTCGCGTCGCCGGTCGAGCTGAGGTTGAACGTCCGGAAGGACGGCGACAAGTTCAGTCTGCGGGGGCGGCTCGTCACCACGGTGCGGCGCGACTGCTGCCGATGCCTGGAGCCGTTCGACGTGGCGACGGAGTTGGACATCGACGTGCGCTATCTGCCGCAACAGGTCAATACGGGCGAAGGCGAGCACGAGATCTCCGACGACGATCTGTCGATCGCCTTCTATCGCGACGACGAGATCGATCTCGGCGGCCTCGTGCGGGAGCAGTTGCATCTGGCGGCCCCGATGAAGCCGCTGTGCGACGACGCGTGCCGCGGCTTGTGCCCGGTCTGCGGCGCCAATCGGAATGACGAGACCTGCGGCTGCGACACCGCGTGGCACGATCCGCGCTTCGCCGCCCTGCGGTCGCTCGTGCGCACCCCCGCCGGGCCGGGGCCGCAGCGAAAGGGTTGAACAGACATGGCGAATCCAAAGCGGCGGCATTCGAAGGCCCGCACGGCCAAGCGACGTGCACACGATGCTCTCGAACCCGTCGTCTTGAGCACGTGCCCGCAGTGTCACGAGCCTCAGGTGCCGCATCGGGTCTGCCCGCACTGCGGCTACTACAAGGGACGCCAGGTCAAGGCGATCAAGGAAGCCTAGCCAGTACCGGTGGGTGGCGTGCCGGCGTTCACCGGGGTCGCGACGTGACCTATCACCATGCGCATTGCCGTTGACGCGGGCGGTGGCGATCACGCGCCGCGAAACGTGGTCGCCGGCGCACTCGTGGCCGCACGCTCCCTCGGATTCGGGTTGACGCTGGTCGGCCCGAGGCAGGCGATCGACAGCGAGCTGTTGCGTCATCCCGAGGCCGAGGGGGTGGATCTGCGCGTCGAGCCCGCGCCCGACGTGATCGGGATGGACGAGGGGCCGGCGGCCCTGCGGCGCAAGCCGCGGTCGTCGGTGCGGGTCGCGGCGGAGACGGTGGCTCGCGGCGATGCCGCCGCGTTCTTCAGCGCCGGCAACACGGGGGCGACGCTCGTCGCGGCGCACGCTTCGTTCGGCATGCTGCCGGGCGTGGATCGGCCGGCGCTGGCGACCCGGATCCCGACGCTGCGACGCGACGCGGTCTTGCTCGACGTAGGGGCCACGGTCGACTGCCGGCCGCGCCATCTCGTGCAGTTCGCAGCGATGGGAACGGTGTATGCCAGGACGATGCTGGCGATAGAGACGCCGCGGGTGGGGCTGCTTTCGATAGGGGAGGAGTCGACGAAGGGCAACGACCTGACGCGGGATGCGCATCGGCTGCTCAGCGGCGGGCCGTTGTGCTTCATCGGCAACATAGAGGCGCGCGACGTGTACTCCGGAGTAGCGGACGTGATCGTGTGCGACGGGTTCACCGGGAACGTCGCGCTGAAGGTGAGCGAGGGGCTGGTCGAGGTGGTCGAGGAGTTGTTGCGGGAGGAGCTGGGCCGGACGTTCACCACGCAGTTGGGGTTTCTGCTGTCGCAGCGCGCGTTTCGCCGGTTCCGCCGGCGCGTCGACTACTCCGAGTACGGCGGCGCGCCGCTGCTGGGCGTGGCCGGTCTCACGATGGTCGGCCACGGGCGTTCGTCCGTCAAGGCAGTCCGCAACGCCCTGGCGCTCACCTACCGTTTCGCGCGCGCGGAGTTCGTCGATACGATCGCCGCGCGCCTCGCACCGGAGGCGCCCCTGCTGGAGCGGGCCCAATGATCGCATTCGTGTTTCCGGGCCAGGGTTCGCAGCGTGTCGGCATGGGCCGGGCGCTGTGCGAGACGTTCCCCGTTTGCAGGCAGGCGTTCGAAGAGGCGGACGAAGCGCTCGGCGACCCGATCAGCCGCCTCTGCTTCGACGGCCCGGAGGAGCAGCTCGCGCTGACCCGCAATACCCAGCCTGCCGTCCTGGCCGCGAGCGTGGCCGTGGATCGGCTGTTGCGTTCGCGCGGTCATGCGCCGGCGTTCCTGGCCGGACACAGCCTCGGCGAGTATTCGGCCCACGTGGCCGCGGGTACTCTCGGGCTTGCCGACGCGTTGCGTACCGTGCGCCGCCGCGGCACCTACATGCAGGAGGCGGTGCCGGTCGGAGAGGGCGCCATGGCCGCCGTGCTGGGCCTGCCGGCCGAGCGGGTCTCGCAGGCGTGCGCCGAGGTCGCCGACGGGCAGGTCGTCAGCGCGGCGAACCTGAACGCCCCCGGGCAGGTGGCGATTGCCGGCCATGCGGCGGCGGTCGAGCGGGCGGGGCTGCGCGCCAGGGCGCTCGGCGCGCGGCGCGTAATGCCGCTGCCGGTGAGCGCCCCGTTTCATTGCGCGCTGATGAAGCCGGCCGAGGAACGGCTGGCGCCCGAGCTGCGCGCCCTCGTGGTCGCCGATCCCGCGGCGCCGGTCGTGGCCAACGTGGACGCCGAGCCCAAACGGACGGGTCGCGAGGCGGTCGAGGCCCTCATCCGCCAGGTGAGCGCGCCCGTGCGGTGGGAGGACGTCGTTCGACGATTGGTCGCCGACGGTGTGACCACGTTCATTGAAGTCGGGCCGGGCGGCGTGTTGAGCGGACTCATCAGGAAGATCGACCGATCGGTCAGTGCGACCTGCGTCCACGACCCGTCGAGCCTGGAATCGGCGGAGACGACGTTGCGGGCGCAGGGATGACGCATGTATGACCTGAGCGGGCGGGTGGCGATCGTGACCGGCGCGTCGCGAGGCATCGGCAGGGCGATCGCGCTCCGGCTTGCGTCGGCCGGCGCACGGGTAGTGGCGGGCGCGCGGGCCGATCACGCGCAGGCGGTGGTCGACGAGATCGAGAATGCGGGCGGGACGGCGCTGGCCGTGCAACTCGACGTGACCGCGCCGGCGTCGGCGGCCGGCATCGCACAGGCCGCCCTGGAGCACTTCGAGCGCATCGACGTGCTGGTGAACAACGCCGGAATCGTGCGCGATCAGTTGCTCTTGCGGATGAAGCCGGAGGATTGGGAGGCGGTGATCGCCACCAACCTGACCGCCGCCTTCTCGTGCTGCCGGGCGGTGCTGCGTCCGATGGTGAAGCAGCGGTCCGGGCGGATCGTCAACATCGGCTCCGTCGTGGGGCGGACGGGCAACCCGGGCCAGGCCAACTACGCGGCGTCGAAGGCGGGTCTGGAAGGATTCACCCGGTCGCTGGCTCTGGAGGTCGCCTCGCGCGGGATCACGGCCAACGTCGTCGCGCCCGGCATGATCGAGACCGACATGACGGCGTCGCTCGACGAGGGCGCCGTCGACGCGCTGCGCGGCCGCATCCCGATGAGCAGGCTCGGAACGCCGGACGACGTCGCGGCGGCGGTCTGCTTTCTCGCGTCGGACGAAGCATCGTATATTACAGGGCAGGTCGTGAGCGTCAATGGTGGGATGCACCTCTAGGGGCTGCGCCGTGACAGCGGTGCAGACTCCTGGTGAGGGTTGGTTGGGCGGCAAGCGGAGGCCGCAGCGCGACCTCGGCGGTCGCGTTCGGCGACGATTGACGGGCTAGGAGGCTGGTTAATGGCGGTGGTTGACAAGGTCAAGAGCATCATCGTGGAGCAGCTGGGCGTCGACGAGGAAGAGGTCACGTCGGATGCGTCGTTCGTCGACGATCTGGGGGCCGATTCTCTCGACACGGTCGAGCTGGTCATGGCGTTCGAGGAGGAGTTCGGACTGGAGATTCCCGACGGGGATGCGGAGAAGATCACGCGCGTGAAGGAAGCGGTCGACTACATCGAGTCTCACGCCGGCGACGCCGGCTAGCGTCCCGTTGGCTCGATCCCACCAGGAGCATCCGTTGCCAAGGCGCGTTGCAGTTACCGGGGTCGGCCTCGTGTCCTCGCTCGGAATCGGGACCGAGGCCAACTGGGAAGCGTTGCTGGCCGGCCGGAGCGGCATCCGGACCATCACTGCGTTCGACGCGTCCAGCTACGCCTCGCGGATCGCCGGTGAGGTGCCCGACTTCGACCCGCTGCAGTTTCTGTCGAAGAAGGACGTCCGGAAGATGGACGTCTTCATCCAGTACGCAATCGCGGCGTCGGAATTCGCGCTCCGCGACGCCGGGCTGCCGACGAACGAGGGACTGGGCACGGAGGTGGGTGTCTTCATCGCCTCCGGGATCGGCGGCTTCAGCACCATCGAGCGGGAGCACAAGGCCCTGCTCAACGGCGGCCCGCGCAAGATTTCGCCCTTCTTCATCCCCTCGGCGATCATCAATCTCGCGGCGGGGCAGGTCTCCATCCGATTCGGCGCAAAAGGGCCGAACTCGGCGACGTGCACGGCATGCTCCGCATCCGCGCACGCGATCGGTGACGCTTTCGAGATCATCCGGCGGGGCGACGCGCAGGTCATGGTGGCGGGCGGATCCGAGGCCGCCATAACGCCGATGGGAGTGGGCGGTTTCGCGGCCATGCGGGCCCTGTCGACGCGCAACGACGAGCCGCAGCGCGCCTGCCGTCCGTTCGACCGGGACCGGGACGGCTTCATCATGGGCGAGGGGGCCGGCGTCGTCATTCTCGAGGACCTCGATCGCGCCCGGGCGCGCGGGTCCCGGATCTACTGCGAGCTGGTCGGTTACGGAATGTCGGCCGACGCGCATCACATGACCGCTCCCTGCGAGGACGGCGCGGGCGCCGTGCGGGTTATGCAGAATGCCGTCCGATCGGCGGGGATCGAGCCCTCGGCCGTGAATTACGTCAACGCACACGGCACTTCTACTCCGCACAACGACCGCATCGAGACCCTGGCCATCAAGACCTGCTTCGGCGATCACGCGTCGTCGTTGGCGATTTCGTCGACCAAGTCGATGACCGGACACCTGCTCGGCGCGGCAGGCGGACTCGAGGCCGGCATCACCGCGCTCGCGGTGCGCCACCAGATCGTGCCGCCGACGATCAATCTGGACAATCCCGATCCCGACTGCGACCTCGACTACGTGCCCAACGCGCAGCGCGCGCTGCCCATCGACTATGCGCTGTCGAATTCCTTCGGGTTCGGCGGCACCAACGCCAGCCTTCTGTTCAAGCGCTACCCGTCCGGGGCGTAGAACGGCGCAGACTGGCAGCGAGGCCTGGCCGGGCGGGAAGCTGAGGCCGCAGCGCGACCTTGCGGGCGCGTTCGGCAGCGATTTTCGGGCTGCGCCGGGTGATCGGGTTCCGGCGGCGCCGGCGGGGGCTCGCCGAGGAGCGAAGAACGCACGATGAAGACAGCCGTTTGCATCAAGCAGGTCGTGACCCGCGACTGGCCGTTGCGTCCGGCGGAATCCGCAACGTGGGTCCGTGACGACGACGCCAGCTTCGAGATGAACGAGCCCGATGCCTACGCGCTCGAGGAGGCCCTGCGCCTGAAGGAGCGGCACGGCGGCGAGGTGGTCGTCTGCTCGGCGGGTCCGGCCCGGATCAGCCAGGTCATTCGCGAGGCGCTCGCGCGCGGCGCCGATCGGGCCATCCACGTCGAGAGCGACGCGCTGTCCACGGCGGGGGCCGACGCGGTGGCGGCGGCGCTGGCGGCCGCGATGCAGGGCGAGTCGTTCGACCTGGTGCTGACCGGGCTGCAGTCCGACGACCAGGGTTTCGGACAGACCGGAGTCGTCCTGGCGGAGCGCCTCGGCCTGCCGCACGCCACCATCATCATGGAGGTGGACGTCGCCGCGGACGGAGCCGGCCTGCGGGTCAAGCGCGAGCTGGAGAGCGGCTGGTTCCAGTGGGTGGCCATGCCGCTGCCGGCCCTGCTCACCATCCAGAGCGGCATCAACCAGCTCCGCTACGCCACGCTCCGGGGCATCATGGCGGCGAAGCGGAAGGAGATTCGCACGGTGCAGCTCGACGGCGTCGCGGCGCAGGGGCAGCGGATTCTGGAACTGTACGTGCCGGAGAAGACGAGCGCCACGCAGTTCATCGACGGATCGGCGCCGGAAGCGGCGCGCGAGCTGGTGCGGCTGCTGCGAGAAGAAGCGAGGGTGTTGTGACTCTGGTCATCGCGGAACAGCGCGGCGGCGTGCTCAACCCGGCCACGTGGGAGACGCTGGCGGCCGCGCAGCAGATGAACGCGCCGGTCGCGGTGGCGGTGGTCGGGGCCCGCGTGCAGGATCTGGCCGCGGAGCTGGCCGCGGCGAACGTGGCCGAGGTGCTGGCGGTGGCGCACGAGGCGCTCGAGCCGTACACGCCCGACGGCTTCGTCGCCGCTCTCGCGCAGGTGGTGGGGACGACGGGGCCGGAGCGGGTGCTGTTCCCGCACACGTATCAGACGCGCGACCACGCGCCGGCTCTGGCGGCCCGGCTCGGGAGGGTGCTGATTCCCGACTGCATCGGCTCGAAGGACCGCGACGGGCAACGGGTGTTCGTCCGGCCGATGTTCCAGGGCAAGTTCGTGGCCGACGTGCTGCCGGAGGGACCCGCTCCGCACTTTGCGAGCTTCCAGATCGGCGCGTACCGTGCCGACGCCTGCGTGCGCGGGGCGGCGTCCGCGACGGTGCGCGACGTTGCCGTGCAGCTCGACGCGGGGGCGATTCGCCAGCGGCCCGAAGCCCCCTTCCAGGAGGCGAAGCAGGCCGTCGACTTGACCCAGGCCGAGCGCATCGTCGCCGTCGGGCGCGGCATCAAGGGCCAGGAGCACCTGCCGCTCGCACAGGATCTGGCAAGGGCGCTCGATGCGGAGCTGGCCGCGTCGCGGCCGATCTGCGACTCCGGCTGGTTGCCCATGGACCGGCAGATCGGCAGCTCGGGCCAGACCGTCGCACCGAAGCTGTATCTGGCGGTCGGCATCTCCGGCGCCATCCAGCACCTGGTCGGCATGAAGGGCGCCCGCACCATCGTCGCCGTCAACAAGGACGCCGACGCTCCCATCTTCGAGGTGGCCGACTACGGCATCGTCGGCGATCTGTTCGAGGTCGTGCCGGCGATCGTGGCGGCCCTCGACGGAGACTGACGTGGAGCGCGAGACGCTCGACGTCGACGTGCTCGTCGTCGGGGGCGGGCCGGCCGGACTTGCCGCGGCGTACCGCCTGGCGCGGCTGAACGAGGAGCAGGGCGGCGAGCCGCTGATGGTGGCCGTTCTCGAGAAGGCCCGCGCGGCCGGCGCCCACATGCTCTCGGGGGCGGTGCTCGATCCGTCGGCCCTCACGGACCTGATGCCGGACTGGAAGAGCCGTGGCGCGCCCCTCGACGTTCCCGTTCGCGACGACCGCATCTACTTCCTGACCGCGCGCCGGGCGCTGCCGTTCCCCGTCACCCCGCCGCCGCTGCGCAACCACGGACACTACGTGGTCTCTCTCAACCGCCTTGCGAAGTGGCTCGCGGAGCAGGTCGAGGCGGCGGGCGTCGACGTTTTCACCGGGTTTCCGGGGACGGAGCTGCTCTACGAGGGAGATCGGGTCGTCGGCGTGCGCACCGGCGACCGCGGCCTCGACCGGCACGGCGAGCGCAAGGGCACGTTCGAGCCGGGCGTCGACATCCGCGCCAGGGTCACGGTGCTGGCCGACGGGGTGCGGGGCAACCTCACCAAGACCCTGGTTCGCCGCTTCGGGCTCGATGCCGGCCGCTCGCCGCAGAGCTACGCCATCGGGATCAAGGAGCTGTGGGACGTGGACCCGGACCGGCTGCCGGCCGGCTCGGTCATCCACACCATGGGCCATCCGCTCCGCCACGAGGAGTTCGGGGGCGGTTTCATCTACGCGTTGCCGGCCGGACGCCTCTGTGTCGGCTTCGTGGCGGGGCTCGACTACCGGGATCCGCTCTTCGACCCGCACGTGGCGTTCCAGCGCTTCAAGCGCCACCCGCTCGTCTCGAGCCTGCTGGGCGGCGGCCAGATGGTGCGCTACGGCGCCAAGGCGCTCCCGGAAGGCGGCTGGCATGCCCTGCCGCGCTGCCACGCCGACGGCGCGCTGATCGTGGGCGACGCGGCGGGATTCCTGAACTCGATGCGGCTCAAGGGCATCCATCTCGCGATGCGGAGCGGCATGCACGCGGCCGACGTGGCGTTCCGCGCCGTGCGCGAGGGCGACGTCTCGGGCGCGCGGCTGTCCGAGTACGCCCGTCTCGTCGAGGAGGGACCGATTCGCCGCGAGCTCTACCCGGTGCGGAACGTGCACCAGAGCTTCGCCGGCGGACTGCTGGCCGGCCTCATCTATTCCGGCATGTCGCTCGTGACCGGCGGGTGGTGGATCAGGGATCCCATGCCGTCCCACGCGGGCCACGAGCGGACCCGGACCCTGAAGCAGTACTTCGGCGGCGGTCCGCCGCCCGAGTCTCCGAGCGTGCCGATCGACCGCGCGCTGACGTTCGACCGGTTGACCAACGTCCACTACTCGGGCACGCGCCACGACGAGGATCAGCCGTCGCACCTGCTCGTGGCGGACACCGACATCTGCCGCACGCGCTGCATCGAGGAGTACGCCAATCCCTGCACGCGTTTCTGTCCCGCCAACGTGTACGAGATCGTCGACGCGGGGGCCGGCGCGGGCAAGCGGCTGCAGGTCAACGCGTCGAACTGCGTCCACTGCAAGACGTGCGACATCATGGACCCCTACCAGATCATCGACTGGGTGCCGCCCGAAGGCGGCGGCGGTCCGTCCTACGAAGGCATGTGAGCCGCGACGCCCCGCGCCGGCGCCTGTCCGCCCGCCAGATCGCTTCGGCCGAGGCGATCGCCACGGTGGGACTGCCGGTCGTCGCCGCCCTCTGCCGGACGATCCGGTGGACGGCCGAGGGGTTGCAGCACTACGATGCGATTCAGGCGGCGGGCCGGCAGCCGGTCATGGCCTTCTGGCACGGCCGCATCGTGCACGCCACCTGGTTCTTTCGCCGCCGCGGCATCGTCGTCATGATCAGCGAGAACTTCGACGGCGAGTGGATCGGGCGGCTGATAGAGAAGTTCGGCTACCGCACGGCGCGCGGGTCCACCTCGCGCGGCGGCGCGCGTGCGCTGGTCCGGATGCGGCGGCTGGCGGTGGAGGGCGCGCCGACCGGGTTCGCGGTCGACGGTCCGCGCGGCCCGGCCCGCTCGGTGCAGCCGGGCGCGGTCTGGCTGGCCAGCCTCACCGGCAACCCGGTGCTGCCGTTTCACAGCGAGGCGGATCGCTACTGGACCGCGCGGAGCTGGGACGGGACCCAGGTGCCGAAGCCGTTCGCCCGCGCGGCCATGGTGGTAGGCGAGCCGATCGAGGTGCCGCGCGGGGCCGATGCCGATCTGATCGAGCGCAAGCGGGAGGAGCTGGCGCGTTCGCTGCACGACCTGGCAGGGCGCGCCCGCGCGATCCTGGCCGGTGCGGACGAACGCCAGGAGTCTGCGCCGTAGAACGGCGTAGACTCCGGCCAGGCTCGACTGAGCAGGGTTGGGACGCCGCGGCTCGACCGCAGCCGGTCGCGTTCGGCGACGACCTCCGGGCCAGCCGAAAGGAGAGCCAGTGATGGCGAAGGCGGACGTCTTGCTCATCTCTTCACCCCGGTTCGTCGATCACCGTCCGCCCAGCGGGCACCCGGAGCGCCCGGAGCGGGCCGAGGTCATGGCGCGCGTGGCCGCGCGCTGGACGACGGGCGGAGGCCGCACCGCGCAGCCTGCGCCGGCCACGGACGAGGCGCTCGCGCGAGTCCACGACGGCCGCTACCTGGAAGCCATTGCGGCGACGGCGGGACGGCGAGCCCAGCTCGATCCCGACACCTGGACGTCGACGGACTCCGTGGCGGTGGCGCGCCTCGCGGCGGGCGCCACGGTGGCCGCCGTCGATCACGCCCTCGACCACGGCGCGCCGGGATTGGCCTTCGTGCGCCCGCCCGGCCATCACGCCGAGCGCGCGCGCGCGATGGGATTCTGCCTCTACAACAATGCCGCCGTCGCGGCCGCGCACGCTCTGGCGCGCGGCATGGAGCGCATCGCGGTGGTCGACTACGACGTCCATCACGGCAACGGCATCCAGTGGATCTTCTACGACGATCCGCGGGTAATGTACGTCTCCACGCACCAGTATCCCTTCTATCCCGGCACGGGGGCGGCCGACGATGTCGGTCGGGGCGACGGGGCGGGGACGACGGTCAACGTGCCGCTCGCGGCCGGCGCCGGGGACGCGGATCTCGACCGTGTGTTCCGCGAGGTCGTGATGCCGATTCTGAGTGCGTACGAGCCGGACGCGGTCGTGTTGTCGGCCGGCTTCGACGCGCACGCGGCCGATCCGCTCGGCGGGATGCAACTGTCGACGGGCGGCTACGCAACCCTGACGCGCCGCCTGTGGGCGTTTGCGGCCGACCGCTGCGCGGGCCGGCTTGCCGTAACAACCGAGGGCGGTTACGACCTCCAGGCGCTGGAGGAGTGTCTCGACAGCACGCTGGAGGTCTGTGCGGCGGAGCCGCCGGCGTCGGTCGCTCCGGTGGCCGGGTCGACAACCATCGCCGCCGCGGCCCTCGAGTCCGTGCTGCGGGCCCAGTCGCCGTACTGGCCGGGCGTCGGGTGAAACTCTCCCCGCGGTCAGGGCAAACGGTCTTCGGGCTCCGGAGGCTGTCCACCTTCCCTCCGCAACAGCCGGCGCGCCGCCTCGATGTCGGCCCGCGCCGCGCAACCGGAGAAGAACTCGGCGGTCTTCATCGCGGAGATCTTCTCCGCCACTGCCGTCGTCACGAACTGATTGATGCTCGTGCCGTCCGCCTTGCTGATCTCTACAATGGCCGCCTTCAGCGACGCAGGCAGCCGCAACGGATAGGTGCTGAGCAGTTTCTTCATGACGGGAGGTTCCTCAATGCCTCCTGGGGTGACAGCACTGATATGCCGAAGCGGGCCGGGGCCTGGCCGAAGTCCCGCCGGTTGAAGGTGACCAGGGCGTCGGCCGCGCCGTTGATGGCGGCTTCCAGGACCATCTCGTCGGCCGGGTCGCGTAGCTGCGGGCGCCACAGGAACCGGGTTGCAACTGGTTCGGCGACCGCGCACAGCGCGGTGACGATGGTCTCGACATCGGTCTCGCTCAGGCCCGACGCGATGCGCTGGTCCGCGTCGCCGCAGACCGCTTCGTATTCCAGCGCCAGCGCCACGGAGACCAGCAGCGTGAATGCACCGGTCAAGGCTCGGTCGAGCAACTCTGCCGACGCACCGGTCGGACTCCGCAGGCCGGCGACGACGACATTGGTGTCCAGCACCAATCTCATCACATACGATATCACGACGTAGCGAACGCGCCCGGAAGCGGAGGCTCGTCCCACGAGCGATGGCGGCGACGAGGGATAGGGCGACAACTGCCTGGGGGCGGCATCACTCGACTGGAGGCGTCGGCCCGCATGTGCGAACTGGCGGTCGCGCCGTCGCCGGCGACTGTACAATTCTCCTTGTGCGCGACTACGACCCCCAGGCGATAGAGAAGAAGTGGCAGCGCCGCTGGCGGGAGCGCCGCGCGTTCGAGGTGGCAGTGGATCCGGAGCGGCCGAAGTTCTACTGCCTCGTGATGTTCGCCTATCCGTCCGGCCACGCCCACGTCGGCCACGTGCGCAACTACATGATCGGCGACGTGGTGGCGCGCATGAAGCGCATGCGCGGCTACAACGTGCTCCATCCGTTCGGCTGGGACGCCTTCGGCATGCCGGCCGAGAACGCCGCGATCAAGAACCGCACGCATCCGGAGACCTGGACGCGCGCGAACATCGCGCACATGAAGGACCAGTTGCAACGGCTGGGGATCAGCTACGCCTGGGAGCGGGAGATAGCTACCTGCGACCCGGAGTACTACCGCTGGAACCAGTGGCTGTTCCTGAAGATGTACGAGCGGGGGCTCGCCTACCGCCGGCAGTCCGCCGTCAACTGGTGCTCCGACTGCCGGACGGTGCTCGCCAACGAGCAGGTCGTGGACGGCGGCTGCTGGCGTTGCGGAACGGCGGTGGAGACGCGCAACCTGAAGCAGTGGTTCCTGCGCATCACGCAGTACGCCGACGAGTTGCTCGACGGAACGGAGAAGCTCGACCAGTGGCCGGACAAGGTGCTGACGATGCAGCGGAACTGGATCGGCCGCTCGCACGGCGCGCTCGTCCGCTTCGCCCTGGCCGGCGAAGGCGGCGCGTCGGTTGGCGCGGCCGGCTCCTCCGGCCCGGCCGGTACCGACGGCGGGGGTGAACCGGCGGAGGACGGCATCGAGGTCTTCACCACGCGCATCGACACCATCCACGGGGCCACGTTCGTCCTGCTCGCGCCGGAGCATCCGCTCGTCGAGCGGATTGCGGCCGGGCGGTCCGACGCGTCGGCGTTCCGGGCTCGGGTGGGTCGCTTTCGCGCCCTGGACCGAACGGCGCGGCTGACCGGGCAGATCGACAAGGAAGGCGTGGACACCGGACGCCGGGCGGTCAATCCCTTCACCGGCGAGACCGTGCCGATCTGGGTGGCCAACTTCGTCCTGGCCGAGTACGGCACCGGGGCGATCATGGCGGTTCCGGCCCACGATCAGCGCGACCTGGAGTTCGCCCGCAAGTACGGGCTTCCCGTGCGGGTGGTCATCCAGCCGGCGGGAGAGGCGCCCCTGGACGACGGTTTGGACACGGCGTTCGCGGATCCCGGCGTCCTGGTCGACTCGGGGGAGTTCTCCGGCCTGGAGAGCGATCGCGCGCGGGCGGTCATGACGGCGGCGGCCGAGGAGCGCGGGATCGGGAAGGGCCGGGTGCAGTACCGGCTGAAGGACTGGGGCATCTCCCGCCAGCGCTACTGGGGCACGCCCATACCCATCGTCTACTGCGACACTTGCGGAACCCGTCCGGTGCCCGAGGACCAGCTCCCGGTGGAGCTGCCGCGGGTGGAGGAGTTCACCGGCCGCGGCGACTCGCCGCTGGCGCAGGTGCCGGAGTTCGTCGACGTGGAGTGCCCGGACTGCGACGGCCCCGCGCGCCGCGAGACCGACACGATGGACACGTTCGTCGACTCGTCGTGGTACTTCTATCGCTACTGCGACCCGCGCGGCGACACGGCGCCGTTCGACCCCGGGACGGTCCGCTACTGGGCGCCGATCGATTTCTACAGCGGCGGGGTGGAGCACGCGATCCTGCACCTCATCTACTCCCGCTTCTTTTGCAAGGTGCTGCGCGACCTCGGGCTGGTGGAGCACGACGAGCCGTTCACGCGGCTGCTGACGCAGGGGATGGTCCTGCGCGACGGCGCGGTGATGTCGAAGTCGAAGGGCAACGTGGTCGATCCGGACCAGATGACCGCCACCTGCGGCGCGGACGCGCTGCGGCTCTACGAGATGTTCGTCGCCCCGCCGGAGAAGGAGATCGAGTGGACCGACGCCGGGCTCGACGGCAGCGCCCGCTTCCTGGCCCGCGTCTGGCGGCTCGTGACCCCGTTCGCGGAAATCTGCGCCGCGGGCGGCGTTCCTTCCGTAGAGGGGCTGGAGCTCGGCGACGCCGAGCGCGCACTCCGGCGCAAGACGCACGACACCATCCGGCGCGTTTCCGAGGACCTCGATCCGCGGGTGCACCTGAACACCGCCGTGTCGGCGCTGATGGAGCTGGTGAACGACCTGTACGCCTACTGCGAGCGGGCGCACATCGGCCCGTTCGCGGGCGATCCTTCCGCGCCGGCGTCGGGGGCCGGGCCGGCTTCGCTGGCGGTCGTACGCGAGGCGCTCGAGGCGCTGGTGCTGATGCTCTCGCCGTTCACTCCGCACCTGTCCGAGGAGCTGTGGGAGGCCATGGGCCATGGCGAGGGCGTCGAGGCGGCGGGGTGGCCGGTCTTCGACGCCGACGTGGCGCGGGCCGACACGCTGGTCCTGCCCGTGCAGGTGAACGGGAAGGTGCGCGCCCGGTTGACGGTCTCCGTCGACAGCGGCGAGGACGAGCTGCGCCGGCTCGCGCTGGACCAGCCGCAGGTGCGGGCGCACACCGCGGGGAAGACCGTCGCCCGGATCGTCGTCGTGCCGGGCCGGCTCGTCAGCATCGTCGCGAAATCGTGAGAGGAGTGCACCCGATGCAACGAATCCCACCGAGGAACAACGCCCGCGGAGCGGGCATGGACGCGCGGATGCCGGGGCGCCTGCGCCGCGCGCCGGCGGTTTGCGCTCTGCTTGCCGTCCTTGCCTGTGGCGCCCTCTCAGGGTGCGGCTACTCGCTGGCCGGGCAGGGATCGTTCCTGCCGGATTACATCGAGACCGTCGCCATCCCGATGTTCGAGAACAACACCCCCGTCTTCGACGTGGAGCAGCTTCTCACGCAGGAGGTGCGTACCGCATTCATCAGCCGGGGCTCGTACCGGGTTCAGACGGCGGAAGCGGGCGCCGACGCGACCTTGACCGGGACCATCACCGACATCCGTATCGCGCCGGCCAGCTTCAGCGCGGACCAGCAGGCCTCCCGCTACGTCTTCACGCTGCAGGCCGCCATCGAGTTTCGCGATCTGACGACCGGCGAGGTCGTCTGGGACGATGCCCAGATGGTGTTCAGCGACGAGTACGAGGTGGCCTCGGGAACGGGCGACATCGCCAGCGTATCGACCTTCTTCGGGCAGGAGGCGAACACCGTCGAGCGGCTCGCCGTGGACTTCGCGACCACGGTGGTCAGCTCCATTCTCGAGGCCTTCTGAGGGCGCGTGGGCGTACTGACGCCGGCGGCGCTGCGGGCCCGGATCGCGTCCGCCGAGCCGGATCCCGTCTATCTCCTGGTCGGCGACGACGAGCGCGAGAAGGCGGCGTTGATCGCGGCGCTGGCCGATACCATCGACGAGGGCGTGCGCGCCTTCAATCTCGACCGCTTCCACGGCGGCGACGCCGGCCTGGACGACGTGCTCGCCGCGGCGGGAATTCTGCCGGTGATGGCCCCGCGCCGGATCGTCATCGCGGTGCGGGCCGAGCGGATGCTGCAGCCACCGAAGGAGAGCGAGGCCTCACGTCGCGCCCTGGCGGCTCTGGAAGGCTACCTGCAGGCGCCGCCGGCCGAGACGACGCTCGTGCTGGCGGCGGACGGGCTGGACACGCGGCGGCGGATCGCGAAGCAGCTTCGAGAGCGGGCCACCGTCGTCCGCTGCGGCGTTCCGGAGGACGCGGCCGGGGTTCGCGACTGGATACGGGAGCGCGTGGAAGAGGCGGGCCGGCGGGCCGAGGCCCCGGCAATCCGTTTGCTGAGCGACCTCGTCGGCCGCGACGCCGTGCGCTTGCGGAACGCGGTGGACCGGCTGCTGCTGTTCGCGGATGCGGGCGACGCGATAACCTCGGCCCACGTACGTGAGTTGCTGGGCCCGGTCACACCCGGCGCAGCCGACGACTGGGCAGTGGCCCGCGCCATCGAGCAGGGCGCGACCGACCGTGCGCTCCGGGAGCTGGGGCTGACCCTCGACGCCGGGGCCGTGCCCTACATGGTCCTGGGCCAGCTCGCGTGGGTTGCCCGGGCCAAGCTTGCCGGGGCCCGGGTCGCGCCCGCGATAGAAGCGGTCTTCCGTACGGACCTCGCCTTGAAACAGTCCGGCGGGGATCCGCGCGTTCTGCTGGAGCGCCTGGTGGTGGATCTGTGTGGAACCGCGACGGCACGGGGTGCGAGCCGCCGCTTCCGGTCTTAGCCTAGCCGCCTAGCCTTCCGGGGCCGGCGCCGACGCCTTCCGCATCCGCTTCTCGAGCCGCGACTTGTGCCGCGCCGCCGCGTTGCGGTGGATGACGCCCTTGCCCGCGAGCTTGTCGATCAGGGCCGACGTCGCGCGGATCGACTCGCGCGCGCTCGACGCCTGGTCCTCGTTCCCGCCGTCGACTGCGCCGATGGCGCTGCGCGCCGCACGGATCGCGCGGCGTACCCGGCTCTTCATGCGGTTGTTTCTGTCCCGGCGCTGGAGACTCTGCTCGTGGGCCTTGATCGCAGACTTGTGGTTCGCCATGAAACTCCCAATCCCGGCAGTCCGCGGTGAAAGGCACCGCCGCATGCGAGCGACGATGCATCCCGCGGGGACTGCATTCTTCCCGGGGCGCGGCCGCCGCGCAAGGACGGCAAACCGGCGCCGTCCGCTACCTGCCGTGCGACGAGTAGACCTCCGCGTTGCCGTTTCTCTCGAATGCGATGACGTCGTAGCGCTGTATCGGCCGGCCCGGCACTTCCATGCCCGGAGACCCGATGGGCATTCCCGGCACCGCGAGTCCGGCAACGCGCGGACGCTCGATGAGCAGGCGCGCGATGTCCGCGGCCGGCACGTGGCCCTCGATCACGTAGTCGCCGACGATGGCGGTGTGACACGACGACAGCGCCGGGGGAACGCCTGCGCGCCGCTTGAGCGGCACTACGTTGGGGACGTCCGTCATCTCTACGTCGAAGCCGTGTTCCTGCAGGTGAACCACCCACTTGACGCAGCAGCCTCAGGTGGGGGACTGGAAGACCTTGATTGTCTCCGCATGCTGCTGGCCGTGTGCAACGCCCGACGACACCATCAGGCCGGCTGCCAGCAGCAGACCGAGCGCCAGTACGAGATTTCGCATGGACATGCTCCTTGGCGCGGGCGACAGACAACCCGCGAGTGACCGCCATTATAAGGCAACGCGACGGGTTTCGGGGACGAGTCGGAGCGTGCCCGACCGGTCCAATCGACACCTCCCTCGTCCGGGGCGGCCGGCAATCATGGTGGCCCTTGCGGCCCGGACCACGCGACCTCCCCGAGGATCCGGTCGTCTTCGGCCACCGTGCGGGGCTCGTGGGCGGGATTGTCGCTGGCCAGCAGCCAGCGGGCGCCGGACTGCCGCAGGCGCTTGACGACGAGCCCCGCGTCGGTGCGGACCGCGAACAGGCGTCCGTCCAGCGGTTCGGTACGGCCGGCGTCGATCGCGACGAGGTCCCCGTCGCGAATCGTCGGCTCCATCGAATCGCCCACCGCACGGACGCAGGTGAGGCGTTCCGGCCGCGCCCAGGTCGCCAGCGCGTCCGTCGCAACGGCGATCGACATCTCGGGCGACTCGTCGAATACGATTTCGCCGGAGCCCGCCGCGAGCCGGACGTCGGGAGCGAACGGGATCATTGCCACGGCGCTGTCGCGCCCCGTGCGAGCGGACGATCGTCCGTCTGACGCCGGGCCGGAAATCAGCGCCACGGCTGTCGCCGTCCGGTCCACGAAGTCCTGTACGAGGCCGACGCTTTCGCGCAGTCTCGATGCCAGCGCGTCCCTGTCCAGCGCCTCGAGTGCGTCGGCGACGCTGGCATCTCGCGGGAGGCCGAGTGCGTCGGCGATCGCCGGCGGCAGTCCCGGTCCCGTCGACGAGGGCGCCCGGGCCGGGCCGATGTAGAGCTCGAGGTCCAGCGCGGAGGCCATCAGCTCGAGGGTCGTGCTGCGCGCGGCGCGGCCCTGCATGATGCTTCTCAATTGTCCGACGGGGATGCCGGTGCGAAATGAGAACGGCCGCAGACCCTCTGCCGCGACCCGCTGGCGCACGGCCTGCCGCAGGTAGTCGATGCCGTCGGAACGTGTCACTACTGACACGATATCAGGAATCGAGCGGGTGGGGTCGGGTTCTCGGAACACCCTGCATGCTGAACGCGGCGGCGCTCGGTAGCGGGGCAGCTCTTCTTCAGCCGTCGCCGCGGCCCCGCGGGCCGCACCACGCGACCTGCCCGAGAATCCGATCGTTCTCGGCCACCGGATGCGATGCATGGGTACGGTTGTCGCTGGCCAGCAGCCAGCGCCCGCGGCTCTGCCGCAGGCGCTTGATGACGAGACCGCTGTCCGTCCGAACCGCGAACAACTGTCCGTCCAGCGGGTCGGTCCGGGCCGGGTCGACCACGACGAGGTCGCCGTCGCGGATGTTGGGCTCCATGGAGTCGCCGGCCGCGCGCACGCACGTCAGGTGCTCGGGCCGCGCCCAGGACGGCAGGGCGTCGGCGGCGACGGCGATTGACACCTCCGGCGATTCCTCGAACACCACCTCGCCGGTACCCGCCGCGAGCCGCACTTCCGGAGCGAACGGGATCATGACCACGCCGCTCTCCGAGGCCTCGCCTGCGCGCGAACGCCCACCGGAGACGAGGCGGGGAATCAACGCCGCCGCGGTCGCCGCCCGTTCCATCAACTCCTGCACGAGTCCGATTCCCTCGCGCAGCCTCGACGCCATCGCATCCTTCTTGATCGCGTCGAGAGCGTCGTCGATCGTGGCGTCGCGCGGCAGGTCGAGGGCCCGCGCGATCTCCGAGGGGAGCCGCGGCCGGGTCGTCGAATCCGCCCGCGCCGGGCCGATGTAGAATTCCAACTCCAGGACGGACGCGATCAACTCGAGGGTCGTGCTCCTGGCCGCCCGCCCCTCGATCACGCTCCTCAACTGTCCGAGCGGGATGCCGGTGCGGTGCGCGAACGGACGCAGTCCCTCCGCGTCGATCCGCTGCCGAACGGCCTGCCGGAGGTAGTCGATCCCGTAGCGTGTCACGACCGACACGATACACGGAATCACTTGCACGCACGTGCCATTTGTGGCATGCTTCCGTGCCATGGACGACACGGTTCGGCGGCTCGTGGCGCTCTGCGGCCTGTTCGCCGAGAGCACCGGGCGGAGCATCTCTACCGTCTCCCGCTACGCGACGGGAAGCGGCGAAACCATCGCGCGGCTGCAACGCGGCCACGCCATCACGACGCGGCGCGCGGAACGCGCCATCCGCTTTCTCTCCGACAACTGGCCGGCGCCGGTGGAGTGGCCGGCAGACATTCCGCGCCCCGCCGTATCTCCAGGTCTCGCCGATGAGCCGGAACTGCCGGTCGCGGCCCTCGGCGACGGCAGGGACGCGCTGTCCGTGGAACCGCTGAGCAGCGGCTGAGAGACCGGCCTTTTCTCCCGCGCTTCACGAGGTCCGAGCCCAGGCGCTTCGATTCGAGGCTGGCGCGGCAGGCAGCCGGTAGCAGCGGCTCGTCGTTGCCTATTCGCGACCCTTCAGGCGCCGGAGTTGCCGCCGCTGCTGCTTGTCGGGGGCCGTAGCGCGGCCGGCGCGCCGGAGCAGCATCCTGAACGCCAGCTCCTCCTCCCTGGGCGGCGGCGTCCGGTCCTCGTACAGCCCCCGCGCGTCGGCCTTCGGCAGATGGTGCTCGGCGAGCGCCGCCACCGACACTATCTGCGTCACACCGTTGGGGCGGGTGATGCGGATCTCGTCGCCAGGGCGGATCTCCCGGTGCGGCTTCGCTCTACGACCGTTGATCTCGACCTTGCCGCCCTTCGCCGCGCGCTGCGCCTCGGAGCGCGTCCGGAAGAGGCAGGCCACGTCGAGCCAGACGTCGAGACGTACGCACTGCAAGAGGTCCGTGTCCGTAGGCTGGGACGGTGATCCTGCCCGATTATCCATGAGCGGTGCAGGGCGGTTCCCGGCGATCCCGCACGATGCGCGGCGGTAGTGGAACGCGGCGGGACGCTTCGCCGCGAAGCTACGATCCGACCAGCATGCGGCCGACCGCGGTGCGGCTCTCGGGAACGATGCTGTCGATACGGTCGATCTGCCGGCCGCCCGCCTGCGCAAAATCCGGGCGCCCGCCGCCGCGTCCCCCGACGATGGGCGCGAGCTCCTTGATCAGATTGCCCGCGTGGACGCGATCCGTCAGGTCACGGGTTACCGAGACGACCAGGGCCGCCTTGCCGTCGTTGTCGGACGCCAGCACCACGACTCCGCTTCCGAGGCGGTCGCGGAGCGAGTCGGCGAGTGTGCGAAGCGCTCCCGGCTCGAGGCCGGACACCACGCGGGACACGACCGGGATGCCGTCGACCTCCTCCGCACCGTCATCCTGCGCCTCTCCCGCCGCCGCACCGGCCATCGCCGCCTGCACTCTGAGGCGCTCGTTCTCACGTACAAGCCGCTTGTAGTCGGCGGCCAGCTTTCTGACGGCGTTCGCAGCCTGATCGGCGTGGACCCTGTTCACGGGGCGACGGAACCGGAGGTGGTGCAGTCTGTCGACGGCCGCCACTGCTGAATCCGCTGGCGTATCGAGGGCGTGGGCCAGCAGGGAAAGCTCGTCTCCGCGATCCTGGAACATCTGTACGGCCTTCTCTCCGGTCACTGCCTCAATCCGCCGGACGCCGGCCGCAACGCCGCCCTCGTGGGTGATGAGGAAGGGCCCGATGTCGCCGGTCGCGCGGCAATGCGTCCCGCCGCAGAGTTCGACGGAGAAGTCCGGGACGGTGACGACGCGCACCCGATCCCCGTACTTCTCGCCGAAGAGAGCCATGGCGCCGGCTGCGATGGCCTCCTCCGTCGACCGCTCCTCGGTCTCGACTGCCTGATTCCGGAAGACGTGACTGTTCACCAGGCGTTCGATCCGGTGCAGCTCGTCGGCGGTGACCGGTTCATGGTGAGTGATGTCGAACCGGAGGCGATCCGGGTCTACGAGCGATCCCGCCTGCCGCACGTGCTTCCCCACGATCTCACGCAGCGCCGCGTGCAGGAGGTGTGTCGCGGTGTGGTTGCGCCGGATGTCGTCGCGGCGCTTCCCGTCGACCTCGGCGGTTACCTCGTCGCCGAGACGGAGCTCTCCGTCGCGCACCGCGGTCAGGTGCATTCGGGGCCAGACCCGCTTCAGGCGCACCACATCTTCCACGGCGGCGCCGAGATCCTTCGCGATCAGGCGGCCCGTGTCCGAGACTTGGCCCCCCGCCTCCAGATAGAAGGGGGTCCGATCGAGTACGACGTATCCTTGCTCCCCGGGAGCGAGCGCCTCGACGCCGGTGAGACCCGCGCCGTTGCCGTCGCGACGGAACAGATGGGTGATGCCGCTCCGGGTGGATGTGGTCTCGTAACCGTCGAACTGCTCCGGACGGAATTGCGGTTCGCCCTTCGACGTAAGCACGTACGGTCCGGCGGTTATCGCAACCTCCGATTCCTGCGCGCCGCCGAACGTCGCCCCCGCGCGGGCGCGGGCTCGCTGTTCCTCCATCGCCCGTTCGAACTCCGCCCGATCCACATCCACCGACCGGGACTGCGCCATGTCCTCGATGAAGTCGAGGGGCATGCCGAACGTGTCGTAGAGCTGGAACGCCGCGTCTCCGGTCAGGGTTCCTCCGCCGCTCTCGGCGACGGCGAGCGCCGCTTCCAGGTGCGGCAATCCGTCGCGGAGCACGCGGTCGAACTGCGCCTCCTCGCGGCGCACGACCGATGCGATGACCTCGCGGCTGGCATCCAACTCGGGATACGCACCGGCCATCTCGGCAATCACCACGCCGGTGAGCTCGTGCAGGAACGGCTCGGTCAGCCCGAGCTTCTTTCCGTGCCGCATCGCCCGCCGCATGATCTTGCGGAGCACGTAACCGCGCCATTCGTTCGACGGGACGACGCCGTCGGCGATGAGGAACGTCATCGCGCGCAGGTGATCCGCGATTACACGCAACGACACGTCGCTCGTGTCGTTCGCCGGGCGGCCGGCCAGCGGCCCGTACTCCGAGCCCGCCCTTTCCCCGATGGCGGAGAGGAGGGGGGAGAAGAGGTCCGTGTCGTAGTTCGACAGCTTGTCCTGCAGGACCGCGACTATCCGCTCGAGTCCCATGCCGGTGTCGATGGACGGGGCCGGCAGCGGCGTGAGCGAACCGTCCGCCCGCCGCTCGAACTCCATGAAGACGTTGTTCCAGATCTCGACGTAGCGGTCGCAGTCGCAGTCGATGCCGATGCAGGGTTCGGTGGTGCAGGGCAGATGGTCGCCGCGGTGGTAGTGGATCTCCGAGCAGCGGCCGCACGGGCCCGTCTCGCCCATCGCCCAGAAGTTCTCCGCCGCGCCCAACTCGGCGATGCGCGACGCCGGGACGAGGCGCTCCCAGATGGCGTACGCCTCGTCGTCCCGCGGGACGCCGTCCTCGCCCTTGAAGACCGTCGCGTAGAGGCGCTCGGCGGGGAGGTTCCAGACGCCCGTCAGCAGCTCCCACGCAAAGGGGATGGCGTCGGCCTTGAAATAGTCGCCGAACGAGAAGTTGCCGAGCATCTCGAAGAACGTGTGGTGCCGAAGGGAAGGCCCGACGTTCTCGAGGTCGTTGTGCTTCCCGCTGACCCGCATGCACTTCTGGGACGTCGTGGCGCGCCGGTACTCCCGCCGCTCGGCGCCGAGGAAGAGGTCCTTGAACTGGTTCATCCCCGCGTTGGTGAACAGCAGCGTGGGGTCGTCCCCGGGCACGAGCGGGGAACTGGCCACGATGCGGTGCCCGCGCTCGCGGAAATACTCGAGAAAGCTCTGTCGAATCTCGGCCGAAGTCATCCGGGTCATTTTGTCACACGGCATCTCGCCGCCGGCGGCGCGGCGGCGATACCTCCTTCAGGAGGGCTCCTCGTCATCCGCCGGTGCGGGCGCCGCGGCGCGGTTGCGCAGCGTCGCGGTCACCATGCGCGGCTCGAAGCCCTGGCGAACCAGATAGCGGTACAGCTTGCCTAAGTGGATGCGGTCCTCGACCGCCGCGCCCTCGGGCAGGCGCCGTGCGAGAGCCCGTTCGAGCACCGTTTGCACACCGTGCTCGGCGTAGACCTCGGCCACGGCGGCGTGCGCCACCGCGGGTGCGATGCCGAGTGCGGCGATCTCCCGCTCGGCCCGGAGGGGGCCGCGATGGGTTACGCGGGCCGCCCGACGGGCATGCACGCGGGCGGTACGGCTGTCGTCGAGCGCGCCCTCCTGCTGCAGGCGGGCGACGGCGGCCTCTATTCCGCCGCTATCGAAACCTCGCCGGCGCAGCCCCTCTACCATTTGTGCCGTGCACCGCTCGCGCCGGGCCAGCAGGGACAACCCCGCTGTGTAGGGATTGGAAGGCAAAGCGCACTGCAGGCCGCCGCGCCGGGCTCGTACCGTCAGCCTGCTCCGGCTGCGGCCTCGGCCCCTTGCGCCGCCGTCACGGGATCGCCGTAGACGAACTTCAGCCAGCCGTGCGTATCGGGTACGCGGCCCTTGATGACGTCGAAGAAACGGCGCTGAATGGCCGCGGTCAGCGGGCCGCGCTTGCCGTTGCCGATCGCGATTTTGTCGATCGACCGGATGGGCGAGATCTCGGCCGCGGTGCCCGTGAAGAAAACCTCGTCGGCGATGTACAAGGCCTCGCGCGGCAGCGTCTCCTCGCGTACCTCGAACCCGAGATCTCCCGCCAGCGTGATGACGACATCGCGTGTGATGCCCGGCAGGATCGAGTCGGCGGACGGGGGCGTCGTGATGAGGCCGTCACGGACCACGAAGATGTTCTGGCCGCTGCCTTCGCTCACGAAGCCGCGCGGGTCGAGGGCGATGCCTTCGGCGTACCCGTTCAGGGTCGCCTCCATCTTGATGAGCTGCGAGTTGGCGTAGTTGGCGGTCGACTTGGCCACGGACGGGAACCGGTTGGGCGCCCCCCGGCCCCAGGAGCTGACCTGGACGTCGACGCCGTGCTCGAGCGCGTCATCCCCCAGGTAGGCGCCCCATTCCCAGACCAGGATCGCAGCCTCCACCGGGCAACTGAACGGGTTGACCCCCAAGGTGTCGTAGCCCCGATAGAGCAGCGGACGGACGTAGCAGGCGCTGTACCGGTTCGCGCGTATCGTGTCGAGAATCGCCTCGTGGAACTCTTCCGGTTCGAGCTCCTTGTAATCCATGCGGTAGATCTTCGCCGAGTCGTACAGCCGCCGGACATGTGCGTCGAGGCGGAACACGGCGGCGCCGTCGGGCGTGTCGTAGCAGCGTGCACCCTCGAAGACGCCGCTTCCGTAGTGGATGACGTGGGAGCCGATGTGAATCTTCGCGTCGGCCCAGTCGACCAACTCGCCGTTCATCCAGATACGGCCGGTGCCGAAGCTCATGGCAATTCCGTGATCTCTTCCGAGGCCAACAGGTTAATTGTCCAGTCTAAGAGGGCGGCGCGCGGTTTGCAAGCGAACGAACTACCAAATCTCTCCGCAGAACGGGCAGCGGTCCGCCCGCGCGTGCAGCGGCTTGTGGCAGCGCGAGCAGAAGCGGCTCGACGACGGGCTGTCGCTGCGCCGGCGGCGAGGGGTGACGCGGCCGCGGGCGCGGGGCGCCTCGGCGTGGGGTTCCGGCGGCGCCGCCCCCCGCCCGGGCGGGGGGGGGGGCCCCCGGGAGGTTTTAAAAAAAGCGCGCCCCCGCGACCAAAGACAGACGGGGAAGGGGGGGGGT